>DASTOO010000402.1:0-3865 GCA_035762505.1 Candidatus Krumholzibacteriia bacterium | reverse complement strand
GACGTCGCGGATCGCGGCGTACAACGGCACCGGCGCGAGTCCGCGGATCAGGTTCGTCTCGAGCGCTAGGCCGAGGTGCGCCGGACGGACGATGCTGTCGATCACCACCGCGTAGCGGCGGAACATCTGCTGGATCTCGGGCTCCTGGATGCTGCGGCCCGCGGCCACGAGCGCGTCGGATTCGCCCGCGCGATTGAGCCCGTTGGCCGGATCGAGGTAGATCCAGAGTTCGTGCCCTTTATAGCGGAAGTAGTTGGCAAGGCCCGCCTGGTCCCGCACGACGAGTGTCTCGGGCGGAACGCCGGCGAGGAGCGAGTCCCACGGCAGCTCGAAGCTCATGATGGCGGCGTCGGCCCGCGTCGACCACATGTCGATGGCCGCGATCGCGAGCGGCAGTTCGGCGCGCGGCGGGATGCCGGAGAACCCCATCCGGTACGACCGCGTCGGCACCTCGGCCGGCGGCGCGGTTGCGTCTTCGGAGCAAGCGACCGCGAGAACGATGGCAAAGGCCAGCGCCCGCGGCCTCGAAATTGCGATTCTGTGACGTCCGGACATGCGTTTCCCCGGGGCCAGGCGAGCAAATGGCGCGCCAGAATGCCAACCTCCGCGCTTGTTCCGGCCATAGCGCCGTTGTATGCTACAAGCGTATAGACTGGCGCGCAGGACCGCGTCCTCCCATTATGACATTCCACATGCTGAATTTGCCGGATCCGATTCTACGGGCACTCGACGACGCGGGCTACGAAACCCCCACCGAGATACAGGCCCAGGCCATACCCCCGGCCCTGGAGGGGCGCGACATCATGGGCCGCGCCGCCACCGGTACCGGGAAGACGGCCGCGTTCGCAATTCCAATCCTGATCGGGCTGACGCGACCGGACACGGCCGAGCCCGGCACCGAGTCGCGCGCGCCGCACCATCCGCAGCGCAAGGGGGCGCACGCACCCGCGCGCGTGGTGCGGGCCCTGGTGCTGACTCCCACGCGCGAACTGTGCGTGCAGAACGAGGAGTCCTTCAAGGCGTACGGCAAGTACCTCGACCTGCGCGCGCTGGCCGTGTACGGCGGCGTGCCCATCGACCGGCAGATCAAGAAGCTGCGCGCGGGCATCGACATCGTGATCGCCACACCGGGGCGCCTGCTGGATCACATCGGCCGCCACACGATCGACCTGCGCCACGTCGAGTACTTCGTGCTCGACGAGGTGGACCGCATGTTCGACATGGGGTTCATCCAGGACGTCCGCAAGATCATCGCGAAGATCCCGGAGGAGCGCCAGACCCTTCTCTTCTCCGCCACGATGTCCTCGGAGGTGCGTCGCCTCGCGGAGCGCGTGCAATCCGAGGCCGTGCTGGTGGAGGTGGGCGAGCAGCGCAAGCCCACGGACACGGTGACGCAGTACATGTTCCCCGTGCCGCGCGACCGCAAGCCGGAACTCCTGCGCCTCATGCTGGAGAGCGAGGGGTGGGACATGGTGCTCGTGTTCTGTGGCACCAAGGACAACGCGGAGTTCCTCGCGCGCCGGCTCGCGCACCACGGAATCGACGCGGCCGAGCTGCACTCCAACCTCTCGCAGAAGGAACGGCGCGACGCCCTGGAAGGCTTCAAGAACGGCGAGCATCGCGTGCTCATCGCGACGGACATCGCCGCGCGCGGCCTCGACATCGACGGCATCTCGCACGTGGTCAACTTCGACGTGCCCCGTAACGCCGAGGACTATATCCACCGCATCGGCCGCACCGGGCGCGCGGAAGCCACCGGCGACGCGGTGACCTTCGTGGCATTCGACGAGGAGGAGTTCCTGGACCGCATCGAGCAGCACATCGGCAACAAGCTCGAACGCCGGCGCTACAAGGACTTCGACCACGGCGTCGGACGCTTCACGCCCTCCCGCGCGGAAGCGAGCCGCATGCACCGCGGCACGCGCCGCTCCTCCAAGCGCCGCTACGTGTAGACGGGGCGGCTCCGGTCGTCCCCGTTTCCCCAACCATTCGCTTCCGGATCGCCGTTTGCGCGTTCCGCGCGCGCACCCATCGGGAAATTCCTTCCTGGCTACCCGGTTCCGGGAGACATCCGCGTACATCGCCAGGCGCATCGCTCCCTCCGCGGAAACGCGAGCGCGGAAGCGGCAAGGTTCTTGCCGACTCACACTCGATCCGTTCTCGCCCGAACCGCGCGGCGGTCGTGCACCCCGGCGATTGCAACATGCTTCGTGGGGAGTCACAGGCGCATTTTGTCAGGTGCGCCGACTTGCGGGGTGCGCGCCGCGCGAGAACGGAGCCGTAGCCCACGGGTAACACCGCGGTGCTCCGGCCCGAAAGGAGCGTTACATGAGCAACGTGTTCACCATGCAGGGGCGACTCAGTCGCAAACAGTACTTCATCTATTCGATGATGATCATGGCCGTCACGTACGCGTGCGCGTTCGCGGTCGGTTTCGCGAGCGGCGTCTCCGGCCAGAGCATCCAGGACGCCGGCGCGCTCGGTTTCGTGATCGGCGTGCTCGGCTGCTCCGCGCAGGCGTTCATCGCCGTGCGCCGGCTCCATGACCTCGGCAAGCCCGGCTGGCACTTCTGGCTGTTCTTCGTGCCGCTGTACAACATCTACCTCGGCCTCGTCCTGCTCTTCACCCGCGGTGTTGCGGGCGCGAACGAGTACGGCCCCGATCCCGTCGCCGCGTAGGCGCGTGGGGACCTTTCATCGAGAGCCGCCCGGACCTGGCGAGGTCCGCGGCGGCTCTCTTCGTTTTCGCTTCCCCGTGGTGTAGACTGCGCCGATGAAACCGCGGACCTGCGATGTCGCCGTGGTGGGCGCCGGACCGGCCGGCGCCGCGACCGCGTTGTACGCGGCGCGCGCGGGGCTCGACGTGGTTCTGCTGGATCGTCAGACGTTTCCGCGCGACAAGATCTGCGGCGACGCCGTGGCGCGAAAGAGCGTCGGCCACCTGGGCGACCTGGGCATTCTCGACCGCGTGCAGACCTCGGTGCACGAGCCCGTTGGACGCGCGCTGCTGGCGTCCCCGCGCGGCGACGCGATCGAGGTCGATCTCTCCTCCCCGGAAGAAGCCAATCCCCATCTCATCTGCCGCCGCGAGATCCTCGACAACGCGCTGGTCGAAGCCGCGCGCGCGCGGACGGCGGTGCTCGAGGGTGCGCGCGTGACGGACGTGCTGCGCGACGGCCCCCGGGTGACGGGCATCGCGTTCCGTACGCGCGCCGGCGCGGGCGAGATCCGCGCGCGCGCCGTCGTCGGGGCCGACGGTTTCGATTCAGTGGTGGCGCGCCGCCTCGGACTCTACCGTCACGACTCGGCGCGCTGGTGCGTCGCGACGCGCGGGTACTACCGCGGGCTCGACGTCGCCGCCCGGACGGTGGAGATCCACTTCCTGCGCGAGACGCTGCCCGGGTTCCTGTGGATATTCCCCACCGGTGACGGCGTCGCGAACGTGGGCCTCGGCATCGTGCACGCGGACCTGAAGCGCCGCCGCGTGGGGCTGCGCGCCGTGCACGAAGCCGTCCTCGCACTGCCGCGCTTCCGCGACCGCTTCCGGCGCACCGAGCGCATCGGCGGCGTGGTGGGCTGGAACCTGCCGGCGCCCGACCCGGCGCGGACCCTCGCGGGCGATGGCTTCATGCTGGTGGGCGACGCCGCCGGGCTGGTGGATCCCTTCTCGGGCGAAGGCATCGGCAACGCGCTGGACTCCGGAAAGGTCGCGGCGGAAGTGCTGGCCGATGTCGCGGGGGATGCGCGCGCCGTGGCGACGGAGTACCCGGCGCGGCTGTGGCGCGCGATCGACGCGGGAGAGATTGCGCTGCACTACCGGCTGCGCTCACTCGCGCGCCGGGCGGGCGTGGTCGATTTCCTGGTG
>DASTOO010000401.1:0-17478 GCA_035762505.1 Candidatus Krumholzibacteriia bacterium | reverse complement strand
TCACCGAGGTGCTCGTCACCGGCGAGAAGGGCGGCTCGCAGGCGAAACTCCTGCTGCAGGCCACGTTCCTGTCGGGCGTGTACGACTTCTTCGTCACGACCTTCTACGTATGGAAGGAGATCATCACCTTCCGTTTCATCCCGGTCGTGGACCGCCTCGCCACCAACGCGCGCGTGGCGGTCAGCTTCGACGCCACCGCGTTCATTCTCGGCCTGGGCTACGTAATGGGCCTGCGCTCATCGATGATCCTGGTCGCGGGCGGCGTGCTGTCGAACTTCGTGATCGTTCCGCTGGTGTGGATGATCGGCCGGCAGAACCCGGACATGCTCGTCCACCCCGGCACGATTCCCATCGCCGAGATGGATGCCACGCAGATATTCCGCTCTTACGCGCGCTTCGCCGGGGTGGGCGCCATCGCCACCGCCGGCATCTTCGGCATCGTGAAGTCGCTGCGCGTCGTGGCGGGATCGCTGGGGGTCGCCATGAAGGCGTTCCGCGGCGGCGAGGGAGCGGCCCTGGAACGCACGGACCGCGACATCTCCATCATGGCCCAGTTGATCGGCGTCATCCTGAGCGCGATCGGCGTGGCCGTTCTCTTCGCCACACTCGGCACCTCGCCGGTCGTCGTCGTCATCGGGCTGGTGCTGGCGCTGTTCTTCTCGTTTTTCTTCACGTCGGTGGCGGCACTGTGCATCGCCACCACCGCGCGCAATCCGGTTTCTGGCATGACGATGCTCACCATCATCGTGTCGTCGGTGGTGCTGCTCCAGTTCGGTCTCTCCGGCACGACGGGCATGTTCTTCGTGATGATGATCGCCGGCATGGTGTGCACGGCGCTCTCCGTGTCCGGTCAGGCCATCACCGACCTCAAAACGGGATACTGGCTGGGCTCGTCCCCGTTCAAGCAGGAGCGGTACAAGTTCGTCGGCATCGCGGCGTCCGCTGTGGCGGCGGCGCTCACCATCGCGGTGCTGGCAAAGGTGTTCCAGTTCGGCGAGGCGGTGGAGGGCGACGCGCGTCCCATCCTGGAGTCACCCCAGGCTGCCATCATGAAGGAGCTGGTGCACAGCTTCATGAGCCGCGAGCCGGTGGCGATGATCCTCTTCGGCGCCGGCGCCATGGTCACCATCATGATGGAGATGCTGGGCGTCCCCGCGCTCATCTTCGCGCTGGGAATGTATCTGCCGCTGTACCTCAACTCGCCGGCGCTGGCCGGCGGCATCCTCGCGCACTATCTCAACAAGCGCGCGAACCGCGCCGGGGGCCAGCGGGGGGCTTCGATCCGCGAGCGCGGCGTCGTGATCGCATCGGGGTTGATGGCCGGCGGCGCGCTGGGCGGCGTGCTCGGCGCGGCGATGCGCCTGATCCCGGGCTACTCGGAAGGCTGGGTGGAGACTCCTTTCTATTCGAACGAGGCGATCTCACAGACGGTGTCGGCGGTCGGCTTCATCGGCTTCGTTGCCTACACGTGGTGGGCGTCGCAGCGGATCGGAAAGAAATCGGTCTAGGATCCCGGGGGCGGGTGTGCCGCGGATCATCGGAACAGCGCCTTCACCCCGCCCCACGTCTTCGATTCCGTGCGCACCGGGCTGCAGTTGTCCGCCCAGATGATCCCGTTGTTGAAGTCGTCCAGCACCTGGGTGAAGCCGGACGTCGCGGCGGGCGCCAGGTAGCCCTCACCCAAGGGAGGAACGACGAGGCCCTGCACGACGCCGTCGCACGAGTCCAACACCGATGACGGCACACTGGTGTTGCCGCGCGCCACGTTGAGTTTCGCAGCGATGAGCTGGTGGGCAAGGCTCACAAGGCCGTTCCCCCTGACCGAGGTGTCGAGTATGTCGCAGAGCTGCGCCTTCGTGTACGTCACGCCTCCCAGCGTCAACCCGTCGACCGGCCAGGCCTCCTTGTGGTTCTTCCAGTAGCCCGGGGTGCGATTGCAGTCGATGTTCGCCGATGTGTATGCGTCGATGGTGGCGCTGAGCGCACCGCCTGCGTTGCCGTCCGCGTCATTCGCGTAGGCGACGAAGAAGTAGTGCATGCCGGCGCGAAGCTCGTCGACCGTTCCCTCCACTCCGGTTTCCTGCAGCAGATCGCCGACTTCCACCGCAACCGTCTGGTTCGGACCGAGCCGGAAACCGAGGTACGCGTTGTAGAACGTGTTGAGGGTAGGACTCCCGGTGAACGAGGCACGGCCCTCCCCGGGGAACGTCTGGTCGGCCCACTGATGTCCCCTGGCGATGAACCCCTCGTCCGCCCAGCGCACGGTGAAGCCGTAGGGCAGGCCGCTCGGTCCGGCCGTGACGTAGATCATCTGCTTGCCCTGCCCGCTGGTGGCGCGTGTGATCACGGGCGCGTCGAGCGCCGCACGCGCCGGGTCCGGTGGTAGAACGAAAGCGGCCAATGCGGTCGTAAGGCTGATTATCGAAAGCTTCATCGCTATCCTCCTGTCGGCTGCCCGTTTTCGACGATAGACCGGCTGAGCGGCGCACTCGAGGTGACCGGCGCCGTACGCGAGCAAGATTAACGAGCGCGGCATCGGCGGCACCATCGGGTGACGGACCGGCTGGCGGCGGCGAGACCCGCCGAGGATGGCGTCGGCAGATGCACCCGGCACCGACCGCGGAGTTCTACCGACGCGCCGGGGAACGGGACCCCATCCACCCGGGGGCGGCAAAAGCGGGTACCGGAGAAGGCGTGTGTGCGGTACACTCCGGCAACGCCCCATTCCCCGGGGCCGCAAGGAAGAACACACAAGATGTCCAACACGGTAGCTGGCGTCGTCGAGGTGCTCGAGCGTCGGGGCGGATTTGTCCGCAACCCCGAGCGCTCGTTTCAGCCCGACCGGAACGACCCCTTCGTCTCGCCGCAGGTGATCTCCCGCTTCGGGCTCGTCACCGGCGCGGTGGTGGCGGGGACGGTGCAACCGGGCGGCAAGGGGCCCAGCCTGGTCGGGGTCGACACCATCTGTGGGCGGTCGCCGGAGGCGTTCCGCGCACGCACGCCGTTCTCGGACCTGCAGGCGGTCAATCCCGAGGGGCGTTTCCACCTCGGCAAGGGCGGCAATCCGTCGATGCGCATCGTGGAGTTGTTTGCGCCGCTGGGGCGCGGCACCCGCGGGCTGGTGGTCTCACCGCCGAAGGCCGGCAAGACGCGGTTGCTCGAGGAGCTCACCATCGCCATCCACGCCGACGCGCCCGAGTCGCGCATCGTCGTGCTGCTCGTCGACGAGCGGCCCGAAGAGGTGACGCACTTCCGTCGTCAGGTGCCGGCCGAGGTGCTCGCGAGCAGCAGCGACCAGTCGGTGGACGAGCACGTGCGGCTGGTCAACCTGTGCATGGCGCAGGTGCGCTGCGAGATCGAGTGCGGGCACCACGTGGTGGTGCTGGTGGACAGCATCACGCGCATGGGGCGCGCGTTCAACGTGCACGGCTCGGGTTCGGGGCGCACGATGACGGGCGGACTGGACTCGCGCGCGCTGGAGATCCCGCGGAAGTTCTTTGGGATGGCACGCAACGTGGAGAACGGCGGCTCCGTGACGGTGCTCGCCACCGCCCTCGTCGAGACGGGATCGCGCATGGACGATCTGATCTTCGAGGAGTTCAAGGGGACGGGCAACAGCGAGATCGTTCTGGATCGAACGCTGGCCGAAGCGCGGGTGTTCCCCGCCATCAACCTGCGCACCACCGGGACGCGCCGCGACGAGCTCCTCTTCTCGGAGGCGGAGTTGCGCGCGATAAACAAGCTCCGCCGTCAGATCATGGACATGCCGCCTCCGCAGGCCATCGAAGGCCTGCTCAAGCTCCTGGACAAGTATCCCACCAACGAAGAGCTGCTGAAGAGCCTCGCCTGACACCTGGCCGGCGCGAGGGGTCGGTGGACGCGATCGGGTTCCGGGTGCTATGATCCCGCTTCAATTCCTGTCCCATCCACCCACTCCCAGAAGGAGCGTGCGCGATGAGATCCCCTTCCTGCCTCGTCCTCGCGAGCCTCATTGTGATTGCTGCAGCGGGCACCCTCGCACCGGCCCGGGCCGGGGACACCACCGGAGTCGAGTCGCACCCGTGGATCGGGACCGCGGCGCCGGCATTCCAGCTGAAGAGTGTCGGGGGCGGTGAGGTCGGCCTCGAGGGGCTCGAAGGCAAGTTCGTCGTCATTCACTTCGGCGCCAGCTGGTGACCGTTCTGTAATGCGGAGGCTCCGCATTTACAGGCACTGAGTGACAAGTTCGCCGACCGCGGCGTGCAGGCGCTCGTCATCAACGTACTCGAGGAACCCGAGAAAGCGGCTGCGTGGGCGAAGCACCTCGAGTGGCGGCTTCCGGT
Source organism: Candidatus Krumholzibacteriia bacterium (assembly GCA_035762505.1). Classification (GTDB taxonomy): domain Bacteria; phylum Krumholzibacteriota; class Krumholzibacteriia; order WVZY01; family JAKEHA01; genus JAKEHA01. The sequence continues at coordinate 13,156 of DASTOO010000401.1, read as the reverse complement.
GCTCCTCGATGTCGACGGCAAGGTGTCCGCGAGCTACGCGCCCGAGGGTGTTGTCCCGGATCTTCCCCGCGATCAGGTTCCGATCGCGTCCAACCTCATCGTCGACCGCGAGGGTAGAATCCAGTTCTATTCGCTGCTCGACTCGCGAGACTTCGACGCGAAGCTGATCGCGCTCACCGCGCGCCTCGAGTCTCTGCTGGCGGCGGAAGAATGAAGCCCGCGTGGCTCGGGCTCGCGTTCCTGCTTGCCGCGGACGGCGCGGACCAGGCGGAAAGACGCGATACACCCGCACCGGTGGTGAGCATCGATGAAATTCCGGCGGTCAGCCTGCTTCCCTCTGACTCCGCCGTCGTCACGGTGCAGGTCAGGATAGCCGACGGATTTCACGTCCAGGCCAATCCGGCGTCGAGCGAATTCCTGGTCCCCCTGGAGCTCATACTGGACGGCGCGGATGGTATCGCGTTCCGCCCGCCGCGCTATCCGGAGGGGACCGCCTTCCGTCTGGAGGGCACGATGGAGGATCTGGCCACCTATCATGGGACCATTACCGTCGCTACAACGATCGTCGCTTCGCCCGACATCCCCCCGGGCGTGCTGGCCTTGACCGGCGCCTTGCGTTTCCAGGCGTGCGACTCGGCGCGTTGTCTGTTTCCGGCCACGGTGCCTGTGTCATTCGACCTTGTGGTAGGCGGGGCCGACTAGCCGCCCCGCTCACCACCAGATCGTGATTCCCCCGATCGGGAAGAACCGCGTCCCCCCGTAGGGCACCGTCGTGAACTCCCCGGGGCTCACTTCGAGCGCGTATGTCGTCGATACGTTGCGGCGATTCAGGAGGTTGACGAGATCCACGAAGGCCGTCGCATTGACGCGAAACTCTTCCGTGTCGCCGCCCCGGATCGCCATCGTTGACAGGAAATCGATGCCGGCGGTGGCCGCGCTCGGGTGCGACTGCACGGTTCGCAGCGGATCGTTGGCGATGTTCCCGGCGGTCAGCGTGGCAAGCTCGCGATCGAATGTTACCGCGCTGACCGGGAGCGCCGGCACCTCGCGTGCTCCCGCGACCTCGATGGGATCCACCGTGAACTGCGCCGCCTCGAGTTCGACGAAGGGCGGAAGCCCCGGGCGGGGCCACTCGAAGGCGAGCTCGCGGCGCAGGAAAGAAATGTGCTCGAACACGAGCACGTGCGAGCCCGCCTCCACCGCACCGAAGTCAAACGATCCGTCCGGGCCCGAGATGCGGACGGTGAGACTGTCCAGCGTGACGCGCACCTCCGGGATGCGCTCACGCGTTCCGGCGTCGACGACGACTTCGCGCAGCGGCGGCTCATCGGCCCGGACGGCGAACGGCCCCGAGGCGATGACCGCGAACAGGAGAAGGATGCGGAACGACAGAGAGCGCAGACGAAAACCTCACACGTCGACGACACACTGCGCGACCCACTGGCCGCCCGCCGCGTCGTGGGAAACCAGGAGCTGCGTGAACGTCGGCCCCTTCACCTCGACCGCGGGCTCGTGGCGCGCCCGGTCCGCCGTTTCGCCGCGCATTCGGGCCGTGAGCCGGTTCCCCGCGACGCGCACGCTGAACTCTCCGAACAGCATGCCGCGCGTGCTCATTTCGTAGACGATCGCGTCGATCCAGTCAAACAGGAGTTCCTCCGCGCCCGGCGCCTCGCACGAGACCGCGACGGTCTCGCGCGCTTCCACGCGATGCGGCTCGGTGATGACCGCCGTGAGCGCGAGCGCCGCCTGCTCCAGGGCGGAATCGAGGGTGGGTCCCACGCCGCGAATTCCCACGTCGGCCCCGTGCGGAAAGTGCTCCCACCTCGGTGCGACGGGCGCGCTCAAGTGCTTCACCCCTTCACGCAGATGACGGGCTCCAGTCGCGCCACTTTACGCGCGAGGCCGGCGCGATGCGCGGCGTCGACCACCGCGGCCACGTCCTTGTACGCGCCCGGGGCCTCCTCCGCCACGCCGCGAATGCCGGCCGCGCGGATGGTGATCCCGCGCCGGCCGAGCTCGCGGACCACGTCGCGGCCGTTCCACTGCCGCGTCGCCTGGTGACGGCTCATTCTGCGGCCGGCACCGTGACACGCGGAACCGAACGATAGCTGCATCGCCCCGCGGGTGCCCGCCAGCACCCACGACTCCGTTCCCATCGTACCGCCGATCAGCACGGGCTGCCCGGCATCCTGAAACGCGGCGGGCAGCTCGGCATGGCCGGGACCGAACGCGCGCGTCGCACCCTTGCGATGCACGAACAGCGGGCGTTTGCGGCCGTCGACCCCGTGCTCCTCTTCCTTGCAGGTGTTGTGCGAGACGTCGTACACGAGATCGAGCACCGCGTCCGGCAGGATGTCGGCAAGCACGCCACGCGTGAGGTGGGTGAGGATCTGGCGGTTGGCGAGCGCGCAGTTGATGCCGGCGCGCATCGCGCCCAGGTAGCGGCGCGCGAGGTCCGAGCGCAGCGGCGCGCACGCGAGTTCGCGGTCCGGGAGCCGGAGGCCGTGCCGGGGTGCGGCGCGCTCCATCTCGCGCAGGTAGTCGGTGCCGATCTGGTGCCCCATGCCGCGCGAGCCGCAATGGATGCTCACCACCGCGTCGTCCACCGCGAGACCGAACGCCGCCGCCGCATCCTCCGCGAATACTTCCGCCACGCGCTGCACCTCAAGGTAGTGATTCCCCGACCCCAGCGTCCCCATCTCGCCGCGCTGCCGCTCTTGTGCTCTCGCAGAAACGGCGTCGGGCAGCGCGCCGCTCGCGCGACCGTTCTCCTCGATTCGATCCAGGTCCGCGGGCGTCCCCCAGCCCCGCTCGACCGCCCAGTGCGCACCACCGCGGAGCATCGCCTCCATGCCGGCGTCGTCGAGATGGATCTTGCCGTGGCTCCCGACGCCGGCCGGTATGTGCGCGAACAACGCGTCGGCCAGCGTCTCCTGCACGGCGCGGATGCAGTCGATTTTCAGGCCGGTGGCAACGCAGCGCACGCCGCACGAGATGTCGAAGCCGACCCCTCCCGCCGAGACGACGCCCCCTGCGTTCGCGTCGAAGGCGGCGACACCGCCGATCGGAAACCCGTACCCCCAGTGTCCGTCCGGCATGACGTACGAGGCCCCCACGATGCCCGGAAGCGTGGCTACGTTGCACGCCTGCTCGAGCATCTTGTCGTCCATCTCGCGGATCAGGTCCTCGGTCGCATAGACCACGACCGGCACGGTCATGCCGGCGGTCGGCTCGCGGCGCCACTCGAACTCGTGGATCTTCTCGAGGACCGATACGTCCATGCGCGGCTCAGTCGTTCGCCGCCGGGTCGCTCATCGGGTCGTGAGGGGCTGTGACGCGCGGCGCGGCGCGCAGATCGCGGCCATGGTGTCGACGACGCGAGTATCCTGCCGGTGCGCGCGGGCCGCTGCCCGGACCATATCGTTGAAGGAGACCATCCCGACCACGTGCCCCTTGTCATCGATCACGGGCACGCGCCGTACCTGGTGCTCGGCCATCAGCTTCTCCACGGACTCCACCGAATCCCGGGGCCGGGCCGCGAAGATCCGGGCCGACATCGCCCCGTCCACGCGGATGCCCGACAGGGGCAGCCCGACGCGGTGGGCGGCGACGCAGATATCGCGGTCGGTGACAATGCCGGCGACATGCCCGTCGTTCCCGATCACCGGCAACGCCCCGCAGTCACGCTCGATCATGAGGTTGACCGCGGCGTCCAGTGAATCGCCCGGCCGGCACGACACCACCGGCCGGGTCATGAGTTCATCGATTCTCATGGTCGTTACCTGCCTTTCGCAGCGAAACCATATACAGACAAGCATAGCCGGAAACGGACAATCTGCCCGCCCGTTTCCGGGCCGGTCCGGCCGGCCCGGCGAGAGGTCACCCGGCCCTGGTTATCCCGCTTTACGATTGGATCCTACCGCGACGTGTCCCACGCGAGGTACATGCGCGCCTGCGGAACACGCTGGTTCGTGTCGACGAATTCCTCGCGCGAGAAATGGCTCTGGCGAAAGAACAGCGCCCCGTCCAGCCCGACGCTCATGGCCCCGCGGACCGGGATGCTGAGCTTCAGCATGGCCGCCTGCACGAAGTGATTCGCATCCGAGCCTGGATTCCCCGCCGGGACCCAGATCGAGCCGTTCGTCACGTTGATCCATTGCGCCCGGTAGCCCAGCAGGACGAGCCGCCGGCCGGAGCGCACGCCCGCCGCTTCCAGGGAAAATCCCGCGCCCGGCCCGTAGTCGTACTCGCGAAGCCGTTCCTGCTCGGGCGTTTCGACGACGTAGGCGTACTCGGAGTTGACCGCGCCGAGGAGCGTTCCCAGGACGTCGAGGCGCGTCATGATCCCGAAGTTCGCGGCCGGACGGAATCTCGAGAACAACGCGACACCAAAGCTCTGCCCGCCGAATTCGTAGGCGTTGTTGTTGACGTAGTCGAAGTACTGGACGACCGCAACGGCGTGCTTGTTCCCCGTCTCACCTCCGAACGGCTTCGAGAACAGGTCGCCGCGGATTTGGAAGCGCCCGATAGGCACCTTGTCGTCCCCGTTGAGCTGCACGCCCATGTCGAAATGATCGAATGGCTTCCGGCGTTCGTTCTCCCATGGGCTTCCGTGGTTGATGTACAGGTCGATGACACCCTGGGTCTGCGTGCTGTCGCTGATCGACTCGCCCCTGCCGGTGACGCGCGCGCCGACGCCCATGGTGGTATAGTAGCGCGGCGGGCGCCAGTCGTACGGGCTGGACGGATTGCCGTGAATCCGCGCCGCGTCCCCGGTAACAAACCGGTTGAACCCGCGCACCGGATTGATCAGGAATCCGCCGATCTCGCGCCAGGTCCGCCCGTTGCCACCACTCGTGTTGTCCAGCACCGCCGACGAGAGCCGATAAGTTGTCTCGCCGAACGCGATGCCGCCCACACCGGTGGCGATCATGTCGTTGAACGACATCGGATGGGTCTCACCCATCGCCTCCCAGATGAAGGCGCCCATCAGCGAATAGACCGTCGACGGCCAGAAGGAGAGCCCGTTCGCCCGGCCCGAGTTGTAGTACGTGCTGCCGTTGAACGGGTGGATCATCTGGTTGGTCTTGAACTTGTTGTCGTCGTAGGTGAAACCTTCTTCGACGTTGGCCCAGAAGCTGCGCGGGCTGATCTGGTTGAAGTTGGCCTGACGCACGTACTCGTTGAACATCGACGCGCCGAAATTGATCATGAGGACTTCCCCCGCCGCCCAGCCGCGGCTGCGGGTGACGCCCCACGCGTCCTTGAACCGGTTCTCGGGGTCGAGCGGTGTCGTGTCGGGCGCGGCGCTAGCGCGTGCCGGATCCTCGAACGAACGCGGCCGCCAGGTGGCGCCCACGCGCGCGCCCCATTCGACCCCGCTCCCCGGATCCTCGTACGGGAACGTGGTCTCGTAGTGCTTCCCGCTCATGTCGTAACGGCCCGTGATGTACCAGTTCAGATAGGTCGAGAGGTCGACCGCAAAACCGTCCGCGATGTCGAACTCGACCCCGGGGATGAAGCTGATCCCCACGCCGTTCACGGCGTCGGTCGGGCTCTCACCGGCCGCGAGTTCCTCGACGGGCTTCTTCAGGAAGAGTTCCGAGCGCGGGTGCATGCGCACGATGGCGAGACGGCCCTGCAGGTAGGGACGGACCGACTCGTCGTTACGGAACACGCGCGTCGCGAGCCCGTACGTTTCGAAGTGGGCCCATTCCGGCTCGTGCTCGTAGGGCGACTTCATGCCCAGCGAGCCGAAGGTCAGGCCGGCGCCGAAACGCCAGTTGCCCTTCTGTTTATAGAGGTCGAGATCCCACGCGACGGCCTTCTGGAGGAACTCCCCGTAGTCGCCCCCCGCGTCACCGCCGCGGATGAGCCAGCTTATACCCCAGTCACGGTGGGAGCCGGGAGGATCATCGCTGGCGGCGAGGGCGACGCCCGCGCAGACAGAAACGGTCGCGGCAGCAAACGCGAACACGGCCAGGCGGGAACGAACGGGAGTCCTGGATTCACGGGACGAGCGCATGGAGCCTCCTTAAGCGGCATGGACGCAGGAGGGTACCTTGCGCCAATTCGGCGTGGCAAGCCGGGTTGTCAAAAAAAAGCGCGGCGGCCGCGCTAAGTCTCAGGAAGCGCGCCCCGACCTGCGCAGCCCCGCGACCAGCACGACCACGCCCGCCGCGAGGATCACACCGCCGAGCGCGGGGTGGAGGCTCCAGCGTTCGTTTTCGGTAACGGTGACCTTGACGATGCCGAGGTCCGCTGTCTCGCGATTCTTGCGCCACGTGATGCCGCCGTACAACAGTCCGGCGAGGCCGATCCCCATGAGGATTGCGCCGACGATGACGAGTGGTCTCATGTCCTGTCCTTTCCCCGGCCGGTAAACCCGGTCATTCGGAACCCGTGTAGAGCTTGGACGCGATGGCGGCGGACGTCGTGATTCCCTTGATCATCGCGGAGCTGAATCCCTCGTGCTCCATCTGATTGAGGCCTGCGATGGTGCATCCGCGCGGCGTCGTCACCTGGTCGATCTCGGACTCCGGGTGGTTCGCACCGTTGAGGAGGAGTGTGGCCGCGCCCCGGGCAGTCTGCGCGGCGATGGCCAGCGCCTCCCGCGAATGGAAGCCGATCTCGATCCCCCCCTGCGATGCCGCGCGGATGGCGCGCAGGAAGAAGGCGATTCCGCACGCACCCAGTGCCGTGGCCGCGATCATGCCCGATTCGTCGATGACCATCGTGGTCCCCACCGCGTCGAAGACCGACCGGGCGGCCGCGATGCCCGCGCCCTCCCGCTCGTCGGAGGCGAGGCACGTCATCGATTCGCGCACCGCGATGGCGGTGTTGGGCATCGCGCGCACCACGGCGACGCCCGCGCCCAGCCTTCGGGCGATCTGCCGCGTGCTGACGCCCGTCACGACCGATATGACGATGTGCCGTCCCGCCACGAGGTCGGGGGCGATTTCGTCCAGCACCGGATCGATCTGCCGGGGCTCGACGGCAATAATGATCACATCGGATGGCTTCACCGCCGCGCGGTTGCTCAGCTCGACCTTGAAGCCGCGCGTCTTCATCTCCTCCAGGTGCTCGACCCTCCGTCGGGTCAGGATGATGTCCTCCGCTCGAAAGCGTCCCGAAGCCGCGAGGCCGTTGGCGATAGCCACCCCGATATTGCCCGCGCCGATGATCGTGATGCGAGAGGCGTTCTGCATGTAAACCTCCTGGTCGAAAGCCGGCGTCAGTCTAGCACGGAACCCGCACGCCGCTCATCCCGCTCTCCTGACACGGCGCCGATGACAGACGGGGCCAGGTGGAGTAACCTCCGGCCATGCACCAGTTCCTGGGGAGATGTTCCGTCGTGCTCGCGCTGTTCGCCGCCCCGCTGGGGTGTGCCGGCGGCAGCGAGCCGCGCGTGGAGCGTTGGGTTGACGGCGTCTGGCAGCCCGTCGCATCGGCGTCGTACCGGATCACGGGAAAGCGCGACGGGGCGGCCACGTTCGCGGTCGCGACGTTCGCGCTGGAGGCGGATCAGCGCCTGCAGGTGGAGCTGACGATCGTCTACAACCCCACGCCCGCGCTGGGCGCCGGCCGCTGGCGGCTCGACGGCGCACAACCGGCCGGGGGCGAGGTCGTGGCCGAGTCGATCAAGTTCCTCGGCGGACAGGGCGAGGGACCGAGCCTCGGCGGACGCTTCCGTCTCGAAGAGAACGGCCGCGCGCGCTATCGCGTGATACTTCCAGCGAGACCTCTCTCTTCCTAGCCTGCGAGCGCCCTCGGAAACAGGATGTTGTTCTCCAGGTGGATGTGCTGGTGGAGCGACTCCTCGAGCGCCGCGAGGCCGTGCCACAGTGCCCGCCACGTGTTGCACGCTTCGGCGGGCACTTCGTACCCGTTCGTGAGCTCGTTGAGGCGCACCAGCGCGGCGGCGGCCACTTCGTGTTCGTGCAGCATCACCGATATCGGGCCGTCGGCCATGCCACCCTGACCCCGTTTGATCATCGGAAAGAGGATTTGCTCCTCCTTGGCCATGTGTTCGTCGAGCTCCGCCTTGAGCCCGAGGTAGACCGAGAGCAGTTCGGCGAACCGTTCCGGATCCTTGTCGCCGTGGCGATCGACGACCTTGCGGGTCATCGCCTCGAGGCGCGGCAGCTCCTCGTTGAGCGGCCGATGGTACGCGGCGAGAATATGGTCGATCAGATCGCCGAGCGGTGCCGCGTCCCACGATGCCTCCGAGAGACCCGGGGTGGCGATCTCCTGCTGGATTTCCGCGAGCACGCGTTCGACCTCGAGGCCCTTTTCCTCGCATACCGCGCCGAGCGGCTTCCCGCCGCCGCAGCAGTAGTCGATTCCGTGCCGCGCGAAGATGCGGGTTGCCAGCGGGTGCTCCGCGGCCAGCCGGCCAACGGTGGTTGCGATGTCGATGGACATGTTCTACCTCCTGCTCAAAAGACGTCTGGTGGTCACCGATTTCTTGTCCGCGGCGCGCGCCTGCGCCGGCGGGGCGAGCATCCGCTCGAGTGCCGAGACAACCTGGTCCGTACCCGGGCGCCGTCCACGTGTTGCCTGGCGATGCACTCCCGTCATCCCGATCAGGGCGTGGATCGTTCCCATGATCGGAACCAGCAGTACCTCCGGCTCGATGTCGCCCCGGATGGTTCCCTGGGCGATGCCGTCGCGGATGGCGGCGAGGAGGTATCGCTTCGAGCGCCCGACGACGACCCGCAGCCGCTCGACCGCGTCCATGGGAAGCGCCAGGTGGGCCTCCTCGGAGCGGAGGAGCCACGCGAGCCCGGGGTCGGAAGCGAAAACGCGGGCGCGGTTGCGCGCCAGCCCGAGCAGGCGTTCGCGCGGCGGCAGGGCCGGGTCCGGAAAAGTCTCCTCGATCCGAGCCAGCGCGAACCGGACCGCCTCGTCGAGGATCGCTTCGCGGGACGCAAAGTGCCGGAACAGGGCCCCCGTGGTGACGCCGATCTCCGCGGCGAGACTCGTTGTCGTCAGCGCCGTCACACCCCGCTCGCCGATGATGCGCAGCGCCGCGCGGGCTATCTCCTCACGTCGTTCCGCGGTCGGCTTCCGTACCGTCCCCGTCATGGCAACATTGTAAGTAATAACTTACTTACTTGTCAAGCCCCGGGTTCGGACGCGAACCCGCACGCGCGCGGCGGATCCGCCAATCGCACCTGATCATGCGAATGTCGTGTCGCGCATGGAGAGCGTGCACCCGCGATGCCGGCTCGTGTTCTCCTGATAAGATGAACATGGTACGATACTCGCGTTCACATTGGCCGCCGCTTCACACCGGAGTTCCACCCATGTCAGTTCGCAATCTCGGCAAGATATTTCATCCCCGGCACGTCGCCGTCATCGGCGCGAGCCGGACCCCCAACAGCCTCGGCTCCATGGTGATGCGCAACCTGAAAGAGGGCGGCTTCACCGGTCCCATCTACCCGGTCAACCCCAAGTACAAGCGCATCAACAACGGCCCGTGCTACGCGCAAGTCAGCCAGCTGCCCGAGGCGGCGGATCTGGCCGTCATCTGCACGCCGGCCAGGACCGTACCCGACGTGGTCCGCCAGTGCGGCGAGAGGGGAGTCCTCGGCCTCGTCATCCTGTCCGCGGGCTTCCGCGAGTCCGGCCCGGAGGGAGAGGCCCTGGAGCAGGCGATCCGGCTCGAGGCGCACAAGTTCGACGGCATGCGCATCGTCGGACCGAACTGCCTCGGTCTCATGGCGCCGCACGCGTCCCTCAACGCGTCGTTCGCGAACGCCACGCCCTCCAGGGGTCACATCGCGTTTCTCTCGCAGTCCGGCGCCCTGTGCACGGCCGTTCTCGACTGGGCGCTGAAGGAGAAAATCGGATTCTCCCACTTCGTGTCGGTCGGCAACATGCTCGACGTGGCCATGGGCGACCTGATCGACTACTTCGCGAACGACCGTTATACCGAGTCGATCATCCTGTACGTCGAGTCGGTCACCGAGGCGCGCGAATTCATGTCCGCCGCGCGCGCCTTCGCGCGCAAGAAGCCCATCATCACGTACAAGGCGGGGCGCTTCACCGAGTCGGCCGAGGCCGCCGCGTCGCACACCGGCGCCATGGCCGGCGTCGACACCGTGTACCAGGCGGCATTCCGCCGCGCCGGCATCGTCCGCATTCTCGAGATGGCGGACATGTTCTACTGCGCCGAGCTGCTGGCGCGGGAGAAGGTCCCGCGGGGCGCCAGGCTCGTCATCGTGACCAACGCCGGCGGCCCGGGTGTCATGGCCACCGACGCACTGCTGGAACGAAAGGGCGTCCTCGCGAAGCTGGACGAGAAGACCATGGAGAAGCTCAACCAGGCCCTGCCCGCCACGTGGTCGCATCGCAATCCGGTGGACGTGATCGGCGACGCGTCGCCCGCGCGGCTCGCGTCGGCGCTCACCAGCGTTCTCAACGACGACGGCGTCGACGCGGCCCTGGTGGTATTCGCGCCGCAGGCGGTGAGCAAGCCCGTCGACACCGCCAGGGCGGTGATCAAGGTCGCCAAGGGGTCGGCCAAGCCGATCCTGGCCTCGTGGATGGGCGGGGTGAGCATGACGCAGGGAGTGGAGCTGCTGAGCGCCGCCGGGATACCCGCGTATTCGACGCCCGAGCAGGCCGTGCGCGCGTTCATGTACCTGGTGGAGTACGCGCGCACGCGCGAGGTGCTGTACGAAACGCCGCGCGACATCCCGGTGGAGTTCGCGCTCGACCGCAACAAGCTGCGCGCCGTGTTCAACACGATCCTGAGCGAGGGGCACGACACTCTGACCGAGAGCACGTCCAAGGCCCTGCTGGAGGCGTACGAGATTCCCATCGCGAAGCCCTACACGGCGCGAACCGTGGAGGACGCGGTGCAGTTCGCGCACAGGATCGGCTACCCGGTGGCGATGAAGATCCTCTCGCCCCAGATTACGCACAAGACGGAAGTGAACGGCGTCGCCCTGAGCCTCGCCAACGACGACGCGGTGCGCGCGGCCTTCGCCCGCATCGTGTCGACCGCAAAGGATAAGCGCCCCGACGCACACGTGGAAGGCGTGACCGTGCAGAAGATGACCACCCACCCGACCGGCTACGAGCTGATCGTGGGCGCCAAGCGCGACCCCATCTTCGGCACGGTGCTGATGGTGGGCGCGGGCGGCACCGCCGCCGAGGTGTTCAAGGACCGGGCGCTGGAGCTGCCGCCGCTCTCCGAGCGTCTCGCGCGCCGCATGCTGGAATCGCTGCGCTCGTGGCCGTTGCTCCAGGGCTACCGCGGGCGGCCCGCCGTCAACATCGACCGCCTCATCGAGGTGCTCATGCGGCTGTCGTACCTGGTCGCGGACTATCCCGAGATCAAGGAGCTCGACGTCAATCCGCTGCTCTGCACCCCGGAGGACGCGATCGCGCTCGACGCGCGCATCATCCTGGATCACGAGGCGGTCCTGCACCCCGTGCGAGCCTACTCCCACCTCGCCATCCGGCCCTACCCCGAGGAGTACACGCGCCAGGCGAAGCTCAAGGACGGCAGAAAGGTCCTCCTCCGTCCCATCAAGCCCGAGGACGAGCCGATGTGGCACGAGCTGCTGGCGAACTGCTCGCCGGAGTCGATCTGGTTCCGCTTCCGCTACCTGTTCAAGCAGACGACGCACGAGATGGCGACGCGCTTCTGCTTCATCGACTACGACCGCGAGATCGCCATCGTGGCCGAGCTGGAGGAGAACGACCGCCGCAAGCTCATCGGCGTGGGGCGTCTGGTGGCCGACGCGGACGGCAACGACGCGGAGTACGCGGTGCTGGTGGTGGACGCGTACCAGGAGTGCGGCCTGGGCGCGATCCTCACCGACTACTGCATCGAGATCGCGAAGGAGCGGGGGATCCGCAAGGTCGTGGCGGAGACCGACCCGGAGAACCACCGGATGATCGAACTTCTGAAACACCGCGACTTCGATCTCGACTATACTGTCTCTTCCGACGTGGTACTGGGCACGAGGAGCATTCCCTCGTAGGAGGTGCGATAGTTCGCACGCAACACGACAACGGGTGACATTGGACCGCACGGCCATCGCAGGTAACCGGCTCTTGCGCGAGCAGATCGCGCGGCGACGCACGTTCGCCATCGTCTCGCATCCCGATGCGGGCAAGACCACGCTGACCGAGAAGTTCCTGCTCTACGGCGGAGCGCTCCATCTGGCCGGTTCGGTGACCGCGCGCAAGAACCAGCGCAGCACCACGTCGGACTGGATGGAGCTCGAGAAGAAGCGCGGCATCTCGATCAGCTCGACGGTTCTGCAGTTCGACTACCGCGGCTTCCGCATCAATCTCCTCGACACGCCCGGCCACCGGGACTTTTCCGAAGACACCTACCGCGTGCTGACGGCGGTCGACGCCGCCGTGATGGTCATCGACGCCGGCAAGGGCATCGAGAGCCAGACGCGAAAACTCTTCGAGGTGTGCCGCCACCGCGGCGTGCCGATCTTCACCTTCATGAACAAGCTGGACCGTCCCACCCTGGACCCGCTCGCGCTGGTGGATGAGCTGGAGAGCGTGCTGGGGATCGCCGCCTATCCGATGAACTGGCCGCTCGGCACGGGGACGGACTTCCGCGGCGTGTGGGACCGCCGTACCCGCATGGTGCACCTCTACGAGCGCACGCCGGGCGGGGGCCACCGCGCGCCGGTCTACGTATCCGACCTGTCGGACCCGGCCGTGCGCGGGCAGATGGACGACGCCCTGTATCGCACCGTGCGCGAAGAGGTGGACATGCTGGAAGGCGCCGGCGCGAGCTTCCGGCCCGAAGAGGTGCTGGCGGGCCGGACCACGCCGGTCTACTTCGGCAGTGCGCTCAACAACTTCGGGGTACAGCTCCTGCTGGACGGCTTCCTGGAGCACTCGGCCGCGCCGGCTCCGCGCGGGAGCCGGGCGGGCGTGATCGAACCGGACCATCCGGCCTTCTCCGGATTCGTCTTCAAGATCCAGGCGAACATGGATCCGCGCCACCGGGACCGCGTGGCCTTCGTGCGTGTCTGCTCGGGCAAGTTCGAGGCGGGGATGGACGTGACGCACGTGCGCACGAAGAAGACGATGCGGCTCTCCGCGCCGCAGCAGTTTCTCGCGCGCGAGCGATCCGCCGTGGACGAGGCATGGCCGGGCGACGTCATCGGAG
>DASTOO010000400.1:0-4879 GCA_035762505.1 Candidatus Krumholzibacteriia bacterium | reverse complement strand
CGCCTCGCTGAAGGACAGCACGAACGCCTTGGTTGCGTAGTAGACGGGCTGCAGCGGCCCGGGCTGGAACGCCGCGGTGGACGCCACGTTGAGAATGCGCCCGCGCCCGCGCGCGACCATCCCGTCCAGGAACAGGCGCGTGAGCGCCACGAGCGCGCTCACGTTCACCTGGATGAGTCGCAGCACCTCGTCGCGGTCGGCATGATGAAAGAAGCCGTACATGCCGTCGCCGGCGTTGTTGACGAGCGCGTCGATTTCGATTCCGGCCGCGGCGAGCTCGTCGAAGATCGCGCGCGGCGCGTCCGGGTCCGCGAGGTCGGCCACGATGATCCGGACCGACGCGCCGTGCAGACCCCCGACCTCGCGCCGGACGGCTTCGAGCCGCTCGCGGCTCCGCGCGGTGAGCACGAGATCGTGGCCGTTGGCCGCGAAGAGGCGGGCGAACTCCGCGCCCAGTCCCATGGACGCGCCGGTGATCAGTGCGACGGGGCGGGCGGCCATCAGGCCTCGAGCGCGCGGCCCAGGTCGTCGACGAGGTCCTCGCTCGCCTCGATGCCGACGGACATCCGAATCAGCCCGTCGCTCACGCCGATGCGCCGGCGCTCCTCCACGGTGAGGCCCTTGTGCGACGTCGTCGCGGGTCGCGTGAGCAGGGTGTCGACGCCGCCGAGGCTCGGCGCGATGACGGGCAGCTCGACGTGGTCCATCAGCTTCTCAGCCGCCGGCACACCGCCCTTCAACTCGAAGCTCAGCATGCCGCCGAAGCCGTCGAAGAACTCCGCCGCCCGCTCGTGGCTCGCGTTCCCGGTGAGACCCGGGTAGTTGACGGCCGCGACCGCGGGGTGCTCCTCGAGGAAACGCGCGATCGCGAGCGCGCTGACGTTCTGGTGCCGCACGCGCAACGCCAGAGTCTTCATGCCGCGGTGCAGGAGGTAGCACGCGTGCGGGTCGAGCGACCCGCCCAGATGGTTCAGCTTGAGCCGCACCTGCTCGACCAGGTCGGCGCGGCCGATGACGGCGCCGGCCACGATGTCGTTGTGCCCGTTCAGGTACTTGGTGCAGCTGTGCAACGAGAGGTCGAAACCCCACTCGGCGGGGCGGAAGTTCACCGGGCTCGCGAAGGTGTTGTCGACCATCGACACGAGCCCGTGCCCGCGCGCGAACGCGGTGACGCCGGCGAGGTCGCTGACGCTCATCAGCGGATTGGCGATGGACTCGACGTAGATCGCTCGCGTGTTCGAGCGCAGCTTCGCCTTCCACGACGACGGATTCGCGCCGTCGATGACGTCGTACTCGATGCCGAAGCGCTTGAAGTCGTGCGTGATGAACGTGTGCGTCCCGCCGTACAGGCAGTCCTGCACCAGCAGGTGATCCCCCTGGGAGAGAATCGTGAGCAGGGCGGTGGAGATCGCCGCCATGCCGCTCGCGGTGACGAGGGCTGCTTCCGCGTTCTCGATGGCGGAGAGCTTCTCGTGCAGTGCGAGATGGTTGGGCGTATTGTTCAATCGGATGTAGCGAACGTCGTGGTAGTCGCCCTCCGTTCCGCGCGTCTCGTACATCGCGGTCTGGAAGATCGGCATCGCGACCGCGCCGCCGTGGCGGGGCCGCGGTTCGCCGGCATGGACGACTTTGGTATCGATGTGCGAGTTTTCCATGAGCGGGCTCCTGACGGCGTTCGAACCGTTCTCGTGCTGGAGGGAGTGGTGCGAAAGCTATACAATAAGGGCCCGAGCGACGGGTTGACAAGCCGCACACCACCATGCCATCCCCCTCCCATATCCTGCACATCGAAGCGGCGGAGTACCTCGCCAGGGACGGCCGCAGGATGGCCGGAGAGCGCGGCCGCCTCGTCGTTCCCATGCGGCGCGACGGCCCCGGGGACGGCCGCGTGGAGCTCGCCTTTGTCCGCCTGCCGGCCGCGGATCCGGCGCGCGCGGGCGATCCCACTGTGTTCCTCACCGGCGGTCCCGGCCTGTCGGCGATCGCGTCCGGGCGGGGGCGGCTCTTCGACCTGTTCCGATCGCTCCGTTCCACGGGCGACGTGATCCTGCTGGACCAGCGCGGGTGCGGGGAGAGCGCGCCGTCCCTCGCGTGCGGCGATCCGCTGATGATTCCGATCGACCGGCCGGTGACGCGTGAGGAATTCACGACGGCCGCGGTCGCCGCGATGCGCCGGTGCGCCGCGGAGCACGCGGCCCGCGGCGTCGATCTCGCCGGCTTCAACACGAACGAGAGCGCCGCCGACGTGGCGGACCTGGCGAGCGCCCTCGGCTACTCGCGCGTGGGACTGCTGGGGTGGAGCTACGGCTCGCACCTCGCGATGGCGCTGATGCGGCGTCATCGCGACTGCCTGGGGCGCGTCGTGCTGGCCGGGCCCGAGGGCCCCGACCAAACGTACAAACTGCCGTCGCGCGTCCACGCGCAGCTCGCGCGGCTGTCGGCACGCGCCGGATTCGACGCGTCCGCGGCGGTGCGCGCCGCGCTGGACCTCGTGGAGCGCGCGCCCGCGCGCGTCGTCTGGAATGCGGACGGCACCACGGCGGCGATTGGGCGCTTCGATCTCGAGTGGGTGCTCGCGCAGGCGCTCGCGGATACGCGGGCGTTGCGGCACCTCCCCGCGGTTCTGTCCAACATGACGGGGGGAGATTTCAACGACCTGGCGCGCGATCCGGTGTTGCGGGCGATGGTGGAGGAATTCCGTGGAGGTTTGTTCCGATCGCCGCTGCGATACTGCGTGGACTGCGCGTCGGGTGTTTCCGCGGCGCGTTGGGAGCGGATCGAGCGCGAGTCGCACGCGGCGCCGCTGGGACGCACCATCGACTGGCCGTTTCCCGAGATCTGCGATGTGTTCGGCCGCCCCGACCTGGGCGGGGAGTTTCGCTCGCCGCTGCGGTCGAGCGTGAAGGCGCTCTTCATCACCGGGACGCTCGACTGCCGGACGCCCGAAGAGAACGTGCTCGACCTGGCGCCATTGTTCCTGAGCCCGCGCCACCTCGTGGTGGAGGACGCCGGCCACGCCGATCTCCTGCTTCCGCGCGCGGTCCACGACGCCGTGACGGAGTTTCTGCACAGCGGGAACCTGGACGTGGCCCACGCGACCGCGGATCAACCCTTCGCGCCGCTCGCGCCGCACGCGACGCTGGTGTACGACGGCGACTGCGCGTTCTGCCGCGCCCAGGTGGACATGCTCCGGCGGCGCGGCGCGGAGCGCGTGGTGTTCCTCCCCCGGCAGTCCGTGGGCGACCGCTTTCCGGATATCCCGCGCGAGGATTTCGCGCGCGCCGTCCACCTGATCGGCCCCGACGGCTCGGTCGCGACCGGCGCCCGGGCCGTCCTCACCGCCGCCTCCGGCCGGTCCCGGCTGGCCCGCGCCGCCCTTCTTGGATACCGCTACGTGCCCGGCGTGGCAGTCGTTGCCGAGTTCGCCTACCGCCTGGTGGCCCGGAACCGGCACCGCATCGGCCGCTGAGTCTCCCCTCGCAAGCGACGGACCCGGCGCAGCGGAGCGTGAAAAAGCGAAATCGCCGCCAGAGCGACGGTGCTGGCGGCGATTCTCTTCTTGACGCCGGCAGGATGGCTGCGGATCGCGGCACGGTGCCCGTTACATCACGCCCGATCCGCGGCGAACAACCCGGCCGACGTCATTCGTTCGACGGCGCCTTTCGCTACGCCATCGGACCTCCGCGATCCTTCTCGCGCTCCCACTCCCTCTTGTCGAGGTGTCCGGCGATGAGCAGCCCCAGTCCGACAAAGAGCGGGATCAATCCCCACACGCCCTCGTCCGCGCCATCCTGTGTCCACATCGCGATGGTGAGCGCGATGCCGATGCCGGTCAGCACCAGACCATTGGCGCGGCGGTTGGAGTACTTGGGGCGCTCCTTGACCGGCGCGGGTTCGGGTATCGGAAGCCCTTTCTCCATGGCGAGCAGCCGCTCGCGGTGCTCGAGGTCTTTGCGGCGGCCGTGCATGATGATCGCGGTGATCGCGACGAGGATTCCACCCATGACGAACAGGATGGGAATCGCGAGGGCGATGGTTTCGGGGTTGGCTCGACCGAACAGCATGATGCGCTTCCTTTCGGGACTGCGTTCTCCTATGGTGAACCGGCGCAGGGGGCGCTTCTCTCGGTTTGCTCGGGGTCCCGGCTTCACGGCCCCGCCCTGCGAATTCACCCGATGGGACCGGCAGCCGGCCGGGTGCGTTTCAAGTTTCTGGTTGTGGCCACGAAATTGTCCCTGGCCGAGATGCACGCCGCGAGGGGAACTGGACCAGCAACCCGAGACCCATTTTCGTGGCCACAACCAAATAGATGAAACGGACGCCCCGCCCGGGCGGTCCCAGCCTCTGGAGAATGCGCAGTGCCCAACCAGCTGGACTCGGAACTCGTCGCGCGGTCGCTCCGGGGTGACGAGCGGGCGTTCCGCGACCTCCTCGCCCACCATCACGGCGTGGCGTATGCCGTGGTGAGGGCGATCCTGGGAGCCCGCGACGACGTGGACGATGTCATGCAAGTCGTTTATTTGAAGGTATATCAGGGGTTGGGCAGCTTCCGCGGCGACGCGAAGTTCTCCACCTGGCTCTACCAGATCGCGCGCCGCGAAGCGATAGACGCCGCCTCCCGCCGCCGCCGCGAGACGACCGACATCGAGGACGTGACCCTTCCCGCCCCGGAAACCGACGCCGCGGACGCCCCGCTCCGGGAGCGCGATACGCGCGAATGGCTGGAAGGGGCCCTGGGCGAGATCGACGAGACCTACCGGACCGCCATCGAGCTCCGTTACATGGCGCAGAAGTCGTACGAGGAGATCGCGTCGATCATGAACATGCCCGAGGGAACGGTGAAGACGTACGTTCACCGTGGTAAGATCGAGCTCAAGCG
>DASTOO010000399.1:0-3342 GCA_035762505.1 Candidatus Krumholzibacteriia bacterium | reverse complement strand
CAGACGCTGACACCGACGGTACGGATCAAGGCGGCGGGCGGAATCTACCACCAGTACCTGCAGCTCGTGTCGACCGAGGCGGTGTCGGCGGCGGACTTCTACGTGCCGATCGACGAAACCGCGGACGTCGGCCGCTCGTGGCAGGCGGTGGCGGGCGTCGACTGGCGCTGGAAGTCGTCCACGCTCTTCTCCGTCGAGGGGTACTACACCGATCTCGACAACCTGGTCTCGCTCGATGGCACCACCGCCACCAACGCGGACGTCACGACGGCGGACGATCTCTTCTACCTCGGCGGGACCGGGTATGCAACGGGCGTCGAGTTGTTTGCGCGGCGCGACATCGGTGCGGTCACCGGGTGGGTCGGTTACACGCTGGGCTGGACGCGGCGCGAGTTTCCCGAGCTCAACAACGGGAAGCGGTTTCCGCCCAAGTACGACCGCCGGCACGACATCAACGCCGTCGGGGAGTACCGGCGCGGCAAGTGGCGCTTCGCTGGCGCGTTCGTCTACGCGACGGGCCAGGCGTTCACGCCGGTGGCCTCGCGCTACACGATCCGCGACCCGGGCACGGGGGTCACTCCGGACGACATCCAGCTCATCCAGGGCGAGCGCAACAGCGCGCGGCTCCTGGCCTACAACCGGCTCGACCTGTCGGTCGCGCGCGACTTCTCGCTATTCGGCGCGCGCGCCGAGTGGATGGTCGAAGTGTTCAACATCTACAGCCGCCGCAACGAGTGGTTCGTGCAGTACCAGCGCGACGAAGAAATCGTGGATGTCGACGTGGCGAGGATGCTGCCGATCATTCCCAGCATCGGGGTGCACGTATGGTTCTGAAGCGATGGCCGATCCTGCTGACGCTGGCGCTCTTCGCCACCTGCTCGCCCGAGCGGCCGGACGAGGAGTTTTTCGCGCCCGTGGGAGCGGGTATCCCGGTGGTCGATGCGACGATGGTGGTGGGGAAGCCGTTCCCGGACGTGTACGTGACGGAAACGCTCGCGCCGAACCAGCCGTTCAGTTATGAGGCGGCGGGAGTTCAGGGCGCGATGGTGTCAATCGCGGGGGGCGGGATGACGGTCCCGTATTTCTCGACCTTGCCGCCCGGCCATTACGTACCGGCTGGTGGGGACGTGTTGCCGGAGACGACCTATCGCCTCAACGTCACGCTCCCCGACGGCCGCGTCGTGCGCGCCACAACGACCACGCCCGGACCGCTCCGCGTGCGCGATTGGGTGCTGCTGGACTCGAACGGACAGAACGTGGTGCAAACGCTGCGGACCTTCGACGAGTTCCCGACCGACGAAGACACCGTGTACACACTCCCCGAGAACCAGCTCATCTTCGGCGTCGGGCTGCTGGAGGTGCGCCTCGAGAACGACCCCGCGGAAGGCTACCTGGTCGGGCTGCAGAGTCTCGACCTGGACTCGGAACTCCTGGTCGACACGAGCTTCCTCGACGAAGAAGACATCGACAATTTCACGCGGCAGAATTCTTCACCGCCCTTCGCCGCGACGCAGACATACCTGCGGGCCCCGTGGTTCGCGATCTACTACGAGGGCCGCTACAAGGTGCGGGTGTTCAAGATGGACCGCAACTGGTACGACCTCGCGCGCACGGATCCCGTGATGGGTGCGGGTGGGTTCGGATTCGGGGGCGAAGCGGGCGACAACACGGTCCCGCCGTTGTTCCACGTCGAAGGCGGTGTCGGCCTGTTCGGGTCGATGGCGTCGGACTCGATCGGCTTCTACGTCAACGCGCCGTAATCGACAACGTGTTGCGGCATGGGTGGCGTTCTCGTGACGTCCTCGCGTGTGCCACGGAGGACATGGCACCACAGCGCATTTGCTGCGGATTGTGACGAGAACGCCACCCATGCCGCACCCGCTTCGCGAGGATGTCGCCGACATTGCGTCCACCGCCCGATCACAAGCGAATTCGCTTGTGCCACATCCGCAGCGGCGGTACGCACTTTCTTCACAAACCCTCGTCTTGAGTCGGCGCTCTTTCGGCGAGCCCGCCGCGTGCTAGAATCAACGGCTGATCATGGCCCTCCACACCGACACCATCGCGGCACTGGCGACACCGCCGGGCGAGTCCGGGATCGCGGTCATTCGCGTTTCCGGCGTCGACGCCCTGTCCGCGTTGTCCCGCGTCCTGCGCACCCCGGCCGGGGAGGCGTTCCGCGGCGAGTGGGAGCACCGGCGCCTCTACCACGGCCGCTTCGTCGCGGCCGACGGGACGCCGGTCGACGAGGTCATGGCCGCGGTCATGCGCGCCCCCGAGTCGTACACCGGCGAGGACGTGGCGGAGATTTCCTGCCACGGCGGGAGTGCCGTGGTGGCGCGCGTTCTGGAGAGCCTGTTCGCGCCCGATGTCCGGCCCGCCCAGCCGGGGGAGTTCACGCGGCGGGCCTTCCTGAACGGCAAGATGGACCTCATCCAGGCCGAGGCCGTCGCCGACCTCATCCACGCGCGCACCGAGCTGCAGCGGTCTGTGGCCGAGCGCCAGCTCCGCGGAGCCCTGTCGCGTCGCATCGATGCCCTGGCCGACGACATGCTCGGCCTGCTGGGTCTCATCGAAGCCAACATCGACTTCATCGAGGAGGACATCGACGCCCTCGACGTGCCCGAGTCGCTCGCGCGGATCGAGCGCCAGCGCGCCGAGATCGATGACCTCCTCGCCTCGGCGGCCTTCGCCGGGCCGCTCCGCGACGGGTCTCGCGTGGTGATCGCCGGGCCGGTGAACGCGGGCAAGAGCAGTCTCTTCAATCGCCTGGTCGGCGAGAGCCGCGCCATCGTGACCGAGATTCCCGGGACCACCCGGGACGTCCTGCGCGAATCAGTGTCGATCGACGGGGTCCCGTTCGTCATCCACGACACGGCGGGTCTGCGCGACACCGCTCCCGATCGGGTCGAGTCCATCGGCATCGACCGGGCACGCGATGCGGCGCGGGCCGCGGACGTCGTGGTGTTCGTGATCGACGGGTCGGAGTCGCTGCCGGCGGAGACGCGGCGTGCGCTCGCGCAACTCGACGTCGACCGCGCGGTCATGGTAGTAAACAAGGTGGATCGGCCGGTGCACGGCGATCCGCCGATCCGGTCCGGGTTGACCGTGGTGCGGGCGTCGGCCGAGACCGGCGAGGGACTCGGCGAGCTGAAGGCGTCGCTGCTGCGGGTGGCGCGTTCGGACGAACTCACGCGGATGGCGCGCGACCGCGTCATCCTCAATGCGCGGCTGGCCGCGTTGCTCGAGTCCGCGCGTGAACCGCTTGCGGACCTGGGCCGCGCGATCCGGGACCGGGAGGCGCTGGAGATCCTCGCGGCCCGCGCGCGCGATGTCCTCTCC
>DASTOO010000398.1:0-4045 GCA_035762505.1 Candidatus Krumholzibacteriia bacterium | reverse complement strand
TCGCGACGGTGTTCTACGCGCTGCTCGACACGGAAACGGGCACGGTGCGCTTCACCAACGCGGGCCACGAGTTTCCCTTCCTGCTCACGGACGGCAGTGCCAGCCTGATCGAGGAGAGCGGCATGGTACTGGGCTGTCTCGAGGACTTCGATTATCTTGAGTGCGAATGCCGGATTCCCCCGGGCGGCGCGCTGGTCATCTATACGGACGGTGTCACCGACTCCGAATCGCGCGCGGGGGACTACTACGGCGCGGCGCGGCTGCGTTCCGCGCTGGAGAGGCACGGCGCGCTCTCGGCGCGCGACATGTGCCGCCGGTTGATCGAGGACGTGCGCGCGTTCGGTGACGGCGAAAACCAGGACGACCTCACCGCCGTGGTCCTGAAGAGGCTACCGTGACGGGGAGCGGCGACCGCCGGCGCATTCTCGCCATCGATCCCGGCGAGCGGCGCGTGGGGCTGGCGGTCAGCGATCCGCTCGGCATCACCGCGCAGGGGCTTCCCACCCTCGACCGGCGCCGCGACGGCGACGTCGTGGGGCGCGTGCGCGCGCTCCTCGCCGAGTACGACGTCGAGCGCATCGTGGTGGGCTACCCGCTGGCGCTCTCCGGGCGGGAGACGGAGGCGTCGCGCCTCGCGTCGGCCATGGCGGAGGAACTGCGCGCGGCGTTCGGGTTGCCGGTCGACCTGTGGGACGAACGCCTGTCGAGTGCGGAAGCGGAGCGTACGCTGCGCGGCGCGAGGGCGGAAAAGGGCGCCGTCGACCGTCTCGCGGCGGTGCTGATCCTGCAGGGATACCTGGACGCGCGGCGCCCGGCGCAGTGACGCACGCGGAACGGCGAACACGATGCAGAGCATGCGGACCGTATTCAGACTGATCATCGCCCTGGCGTTCGCCGCGGCGGTGCTTCTCGCTTTCGTCGTGACCGACGTGACGAGACGACCCGGTGCCACGGGCGAGCCCGTGCGCATCACGGTGGAGCAGGGGGAGGGGTTCGCGTCGGTCGTCGCGGGCCTCCGGCAGCACGGGCTCGTGCGGCGCGGATGGACGTTCAAGTTCTTCGCGCAGGTGCTGCGGCACGACCGCAATGTCAAGCGGGGCACGTACGAGTTCCTGCCGGGGACGCCGCCCGTCGACATTCTGCGGGCGCTGGTGCGGGGCGACGTGCTCTCGGTGCGCGTGACGGTCCCGGAAGGGTACACGTCGTGGCAGATCGCCGGGGCGTTTCAACCCGCGGGAGTCGACTCCGCCACGCTGCTGGCCGCGATCCGGGATCCGGAGCTTCTGACGGCGCTGCGCGTACCGGTTCCCACCCTGGAGGGATACCTGTTCCCGGACACGTACCTCGTTCCGTTCGGGAGCAGCGCGGGCGACGTGGTGGGGCAGATGCTCCACCGGCTGTCCGAGGAGTGGACGCCCGCCGACGAGCGGCGCGCCGGCGCGCTCGGGATGTCGCGTCACGAGGTGCTGACGCTCGCGTCGATCATCGAGGCCGAGGCGCGCGTCGCGGAGGAGCGCCCGAAGGTGTCCGCCGTCTATCACAACCGGCTCGCGCGCGGGATGCGGCTCGAAGCCGATCCGACCGTCGCCTACGCGATGGGGGGATTTCGTGGGCGCCTCTATTACAAGGACCTGAAGATCGACTCTCCCTACAACACGTACCGCAACTCCGGTCTCCCGCCGGGTCCGATCTGCAGCCCCGGCGCGTCGTCCATCCGGGCGGCACTGCATCCCGATGCGGACGAACCGGCGCTGTACTTCGTGGCGCGCGGTGACGGGCGTCACGTGTTCTCCTCGACGCTGCGTGAGCACAACGCGGCGGTGCAGGAGGCGCGGCGCGCGCGAAGCCGGCAGGCCATGGAAGGCAATTCGAAGTAGGTCGGGCGGGGCCGCCTTGACCTTTGATCGTCCCTGTGATTTCATTCGCGCGGCCTCGTACCGCAGGAGTTCTCATGGCGAGCAACACCGCTCACAAGTTCCGCTGGAAGATGTTCGCGGCCGGATTGGCGGCCATCGTGGCCGGGTACATCCTGCTCGCGCTCAATGACATCACGCTGGCCCCCATCCTGCTGGTGCTGGGGTATTGCGTCCTCGTTCCGCTCGCGTTCCTCTAGCCCGGCGCTGCGGGCGAATAGCTCAGCTGGTTAGAGCGTCTGCCTTACAAGCAGAAGGTCACAGGTTCGAATCCTGTTTCGCCCACCATCTCCTTTAACGGGTTTCCCGACAACATGTTGCGCCCCAGAGCCGCCCCGGGGGGGCGAAATGGCCATTTCCGGGCCGAAAAACCGGGCGCCGCACGGCCGGTTCATGGCTTCGCCACGCCGCTTCTCACCCAAATATGTGCGTTGACAGTGGGTTTCGATCCGTGGTAGAATTTTTCCCGGTCGAGTAAGGTGTCGTTTTTCCAACGGTGGAGGAAGGTAGGCCGTCGGCACTCGTATTACGCCGCCGGCTGACTTCCGAGAAGTATAGGGTCAATTCCACAACCACTTTTTGGAGGTGTAGGAATGTTGAAAGGAAAGTTTGCTGTCCTTTCGCTTGTCGCGGCTGCGCTGCTCTGTTGGCAGGTCGCGGGCGTCGAGACCGTGAATAGCGGTATCGTCGATCCGTGTCTCTCCACGGCCAGCTCGGACGCAGGCGTGCATTTCATCTGTCCGCAGGGTGATGGCGACGCGTTGACGACCGGTGGATCGAACCCGGCTCCGGGTGGTCCCGGTCTCACGATTTTCGTCACCGTTAAGGACAACACGAATGCTGCGGTGCCCGGGATTCCGGCGGCGGACTTCTGGCTGATTGGCTGCAACGATCTGCTGCTTCTGTGCGGCGGTAGCGGTTCGATCAACGCGACTGCTGCGACGGACTTGAATGGTAACACGACGATTGCCGGCGACATTTCGGGCAGCGGCTGCGACACCGGTGTGCGCGTGGTCTGCCAGGGTATCGTTCTCGGGAACGGCCCCTGTGCTCCGATCTGTCTCGCGATCGAGGTTCGCTCGCCGGACCAGAAGAACACCCTGGGCGGTCCCGCTGAGGGTCTTGTTTCAGGTTCGGACTTTGCGTTCTTCGGGACGAGCTTTCAGTCGCCCCCGAAGCCCTACTTTGCTTGCCACGACTTCGTCGGTGGCCCTTACGGCACCATCACGGTCGCGGACTTTGCGAAGTTCGGCGCGCATTTCAACCATTCGTGCTAGTCGCAATAGCGGCGTGAGTGACTCCTAAATTGTTCGCGACCATGATTATGCAGGTAAGGAGTTTGTCGCTATGAAGAAAGCTCTAGCAGGGGTGCTTGTGGCATCGCTCGTCGGCCTGATGGCCGTCGCGGCGACGGCGCAGGTGCCGAACATTCAGGTTTATTTCAACGGCAACGTGGCGTTCAACTCGTTCAGTGACACCCAGGCCGACTGTCAGTCGCCCGGGACGAACCAGGACGTGTATGTCGTCATGAACAACTGGAACATGTTCATCCAGGCCGTTGAGTTCAGCATCGACTATCCAGCCGCGTTCTTCCCTCTGGGCGAGAACGCTCCGGCGAACACCCTCGTGATCGGCAACTCGAACTCGATGACCATCGACGGTCCGGGTACGGGCGGCGTCGCGATCGCGTGGAATTTGCCGCAGAACGGCTTCAACCAGCTTCTGGCTCTCACCGTTCACGGCGTGTGGACGGGTAGTTGTGACTGCGGCGCCGGCCCCGCGCCGGTCGTCGTGAAGGGTTACAACTACTCGAACCCCGGTAACGGCGGGAACCTGCAGCCGGTGGCCGTTCGCTGGCCAGACTTTGCCGAGATCGGCGGCATTGGTCTGACGTCCCTCATCTGCCCGGGCATCGTTGCCACGGAGCAGACGACGTGGGGCGGAGTCAAGGCGCTGTACCGGTAGTAAAGCGGTTTGTCCGGGCTGGGTGAGCCACGAGTTTCGGGTTCATCCACGACACGCGATCAGCGGTTCATCCAGCCTTCGATTCACCAGATGGTCCTCAAAAAGGAGCGACTTGTAATGAAAAAGGTTCTAACACTTTCGGTGGCGATCATGATGATGGCCGGTTC
>DASTOO010000397.1:0-3154 GCA_035762505.1 Candidatus Krumholzibacteriia bacterium | reverse complement strand
TATTCGGCGATCGCCGTCGGGTTGAACTCGACCTGCAGCTTGACGTCCTTGGCGATGGTGAGGAGTGTAGCGCCCATCTCGTTGATGAGGACCTTCTTCGCCTCGACGATGTTGTCGATGTAGGCGTAATGCCCGTTGCCGTGGTTGGCGATCTTCTCCATCTTGGAGTCCTTGAGGTTGCCCTCGCCGAAGCCGAGCACGGTCAGGAACACGCCGCTGCGACGCTTCTCCTCGATGAGACGCACCATGTCGCCGTCGCTCGACATGCCGACGTTGAAGTCGCCGTCGGTGGCGAGGATGATGCGGTTGTTGCCGTCCTCGAGGAAACTCTGCTGCGCGACGTGATAGGCGAGCCGGATGCCGGCCCCGCCCGCGGTCGACCCGCCGGCCTCCAGGCGGTCGATGGCGCAGAGGATCCGTTCCCTGTCGCCTCCGCTGGTCGACGGCAGCACGAGCCCGGCCGCGCCCGCGTACACGACGATCGCGACGCGATCCTCGGGACGGAGCTGGTCGACCAGCATCCGGAACGACGACTTGAGCAGCGGCAGCTTGTTGGGCTGGTTCATGGAACCGGACACGTCGATCAGGAAGACGAGGTTGCTCGGCGGCAGTTCCTCCACCGCGATGCGCTGGCCCTGGAGACCGATGTGAACCAGCTTGCTCGCGCGGTTCCACGGCGTCTCGGCCACCTCGGTCGTGATGGAGAACGGATGCCGTCCGCGCGGGTCGGGATAGTCGTAGTCGAAGTAGTTGACCAATTCTTCGATGCGAACCGCGTCGACCGGTGGAAGCTGTCCGCTGGTGATGAAGCGGCGCACGTTGCCGTACGACGCCGCGTCCACGTCGATCGAGAAGGTCGAGAGCGGTTTGTCGAGCGTCGACAGCCAGCCGTTTTCGGTAATGACGTCGTAGGATTCAAACCCCGGCGACTGCCACACCACCGCGGGCATCTCGTGCGCCATGTGCTTTTCCATGCCCGCTATGCCGCGGGAGCGCGGTGCCCTCAGCGGCACGTTCTGCGCCCGCGAGTCTTGGCCCGCGTCGGAGGACTTCGCTTCATCCTTTGCGGGCGTTGCGGGCGCGCTCTCCAGGACGGGAAGGTCCTGGACCCGGTTCAGCCTGAAGTCGACGGTGACTGTCTGCCCGGCGGTGACCGCCACCCGCTGGAGCAGGGACGGCACACCGGTCATCTCGACACGAAGGACGTAGATGCCCGCCGGAACGCTGGTGATGGTGTATGCGCCGTCGGTCGCCGTGCGCGCGCGGAGCCGGGTGCCTTCCACCACAACCGCCGCGCCCGCCACGGGTCCCTGCGTTTGCACATCGAGAACGTGTCCCGTGATGCGGCCCGTCCCGCCCGCGCTCGAGAGAACCGCGGACAGCATGATTGCCAGCATCGCGCCGGCCCAAATGGTGTTTTTCATCGGATGCCCCTTTCGATAAGGACCCGAGGTCACCACGCGGTGACTCTCGATAACACCCGTGAGTCGCCGCGGCCACGCGTTTGGTTTGGAGGAATTTCGGGGAGGATCAGTTGTCGTCGGCGAGGCGGATGCGGATGACGCCGTCGGAGGTATAGATGATGAGCATCCGGCCCTGTTCGTCCTGGGTGACCCGGACGCTGTCGGGTGCTTCCACGATCACCGGCGTACCGTTCAGATAGAACGTGAGCGGGGTCTTCGAAGCCGGGTGTGCCGCCCGGTCCCGCTCGAACCGCAGGGCCGACTTCTCGAAAGCAACCGACGGCGCCGGTGCCGTCGGCGCGGACTCGGCGACGTCGCGCCCGACCTCCGCGGCGTCCTTCGCGGGTGCTTCGCCCTCCTGCTTCGGTTCCGTCACGCGGCCGGCCATTTGCGGTTCCTCTGCGCGGGATTCGTCCGCGGGGGACGGCACCTGCTGGCGCTTCTTCTCCGGCGCGGTCCGGTCGGCCTGTAGAACCAGGCCCGGCGCGGGCGGCTCGACCTCCAATTCCGGCGCGACGGCCGGCGCGTCCTCGCGAATGAACTCGTTCGTTCGCACTGTCTCCACCGGGGGGAGTACCCGCGTGCCGTCGCCCCGATGCAGCCCGATCGAATACGCGCCGATGATCACGGCGACCGAGGCGGCGAGCAGCCCCGCCACTCGGGCGTTGGAGAGCACGATCGTCCGCCGCCGTCCGGCGAGGAAGCCACGCTCGCGCATCGCGTCCACGACGCGCGCTTCGAGCCCGGCCGGCATGCGTTCCCGAGGAAGCTTGTCGAATGCTTCCTTCTCCTGGGGGGTCAGTTCGTCAGTCATGTCTGCTCTCCCTTTCGCGACATCATGGCGCGGATTCGCGAGCGCGCATTCGAGAGGAGCGTCTTCGACGTTCCCTCCGGGATGGCGAGATGGTCCGCGATCTCCCGGTGCTTCATTCCTTCCACGTCGTGCAGCACGAGCACCAGGCGCAGGTCGTCGGGAAGGCGGCTGATCATCTTCTCGAGGTCGATCCGCTCGTCGGGCGGGTCGGCCACGATTGCGATGTCCGGCACGACGTCGACGCCCGTTTCGCGCGACCGCCCGTACCTGCGAATGCGATCGCGCACGCGGTTGAGCCCGATGCCCGTGAGCCACGTCGCAAATGCGGAGTTCCACTGAAAGCGATCGAGACTCTCGAAGGCATGGATCCACACCTCCTGCACCACGTCCTCCGCCTCATGGTCGCCCCGCGCCAGCAGGCGCGCGACCAGCATGAACAGCCGCGGCGTGTGGCGGCGATAGAGCTCCCGGAACGCGCGTTCGTCCTGGCGCTGGAGAACGGCGTCGACCAGCTCACGGTCGGTCCGGAGGCTTTCCTGGGGCGCGCTCATCTCGAACATTGAGTCGTCCCGAGTCTCGAAAAGGATTGGCCCAAATCGCCAAAATCATGGCACGCGCGGAAACGATCTGGCGAATACTCTAACCAGGGGCCGTTGTTGAGGTTGTCCGCGGAGCGGGCGTTGCGCTGGCTTCCATGCTCTGTTAGTGTCCGGTCCAGCTCCAGCCCCCGGTCAGGTGAGTCGCCCATGCTTCGGATCGCCGTCACCCGTCCCGTCAGCACGAGCATCGCGCAGTGCGAGCTTACCCACCTCTCGCGCGAGCCCATCGACTACGACCGCGCGATCGAACAACACGAAGAATACGAGGCCGCCCTGTC
>DASTOO010000396.1:0-2781 GCA_035762505.1 Candidatus Krumholzibacteriia bacterium | reverse complement strand
GCGCCGAGGCGATCGGGAGCGACAGCCCCGCGCTCGACGCGGAGATCATCCAGCTCGTCGTCGAAGTGCTGCGCGAGCTCGGATTCGTGAAGGTGGACGTGCGCCTCAACTCGGTGGGGACCGAGAAGTCGCGAGCCCCATACCGCGTCGTGTTGAGAGACGCGATCCACGCGCTCTCGGGCGAGATCGACCCCGAGTCGCTGGAGCGGTACACCGCGAACCCGCTGCGCATATTCGATTCGAAGGAATACGGGGAGAA
Organism: Candidatus Krumholzibacteriia bacterium; assembly: GCA_035762505.1. Classification (GTDB taxonomy): domain Bacteria; phylum Krumholzibacteriota; class Krumholzibacteriia; order WVZY01; family JAKEHA01; genus JAKEHA01. The sequence goes on along the minus strand of DASTOO010000396.1, from coordinate 2,522 downwards.
GCTCAAGCGGCGCTTGCCGGCGATATCCGACCACCTCGTCGCGGAGGACGCGGCGCATTTCGCGCGCGTGAAGGATGCGCTGGGCGCGGTGGCGGTGCCGTTCCAGGAGGACACCTTCCTCGTGCGCGGGCTCGACTACTACACGCGCACCGTGTTCGAGATCTATCACGGTGAGCACGGCGCGCAGAGCGCGCTGTGCGGCGGCGGGCGGTACGACAACCTCATCGGCGAGTGCGGCGGACCGGATACGCCCGCCATCGGTTTCAGCGCAGGGCTCGAGCGTATCGTCGGCGCGCTGCCGGACGGCGCCGCCGCGGGGGCCGACGCCGGGCCGCGCGTCCGCTTCTACGTGGCGTGCCTGGGGCCGGGAGCCGAGGCGCGCGGCCTCGCGGTCGCGCGCGTCCTGCGTCCGCTGGGAGGGGCGCAGGTCGATCTGTCCGGCCGGTCCCGCAGGACGCAGATCGAGTCGGCGCTGAAGAGCGGCGCGCGGGTGGCGGTCGTGGTCGACGCCGGCCGCGCTGACGCGGCGGAATGGCACGATCTCCGGCGCAAGACGGAGTACAGTGTGGCGGAATCGGACCTCGAAGCGTTCGCGCGGCGCGCGGCCTCGGATGAAGGAGAACAAGGGTGAGCACGACCGGCTACTGGCTTCCATTCGCCCGCTCGCATCGTTGCGGCGACCTCGATGCGTCCATGACGGGCGCCGCCGTACGCCTCATGGGCTGGGTGGCGCGTGTGCGCGACCTCGGCGGCGTGCGCTTCATCGAACTGCGTGACCGCTACGGGCGCGTGCAGCTCGTGGTGGACGCGGCGGAAAGGGACCTCGACACGGTGACCGCCGGGCTGCGCATGGAGGACGTGATCGCCGTCGAGGGAACCGTGCGCGCGCGTCCCCGCGAGATGGTGCGGGACGATACACCCGCGGGCGCGATCGAGGTGACGTTGTCGCGCGTCGTCGTACTCAACCGCTCCGAGGTCATCCCCTTCAACATCGCGGACGACGTCAAGGCCAGCGAAGAGCTGCGCCTCAAGTACCGTTACCTGGATCTCCGCCGCCGCCCGCTGAAGGAGAACATCGAGACGCGCCATCGCGTGCTGCTGGCGATCCGGAATTTTCTCTCCGCGCGCGACTTCCTCGAAATCGAGACGCCCATGCTGGTGCGCGCGACACCCGAGGGGGCCCGCGACTACCTGGTCCCAAGCCGCCTGCACCCGGGGAGTTTCTACGCGCTGCCCCAGAGTCCGCAGCTCTACAAGCAGATCCTGATGGTGGCCGGCTTCGACCGTTACTTTCAGATCGCGCGTTGCCTGCGCGACGAGGACCTGCGCGCCGACCGCCAGCCCGAGCATACTCAGATCGACATCGAGATGAGCTTCGTCGAGGAGAAGAACGTCTTCGAACTGGTCGAAGCGCTCATGACGGAAGTATTCCGCGCCGGCGCCGGGGTGGATATCAAAGCGCCGTTCCGCGTGATGCCGTACCGGGAGGCCATCGCCACCTATGGAATCGACAAACCGGATCTGCGCCTGGGGATGGAGATCCGGCCGCTCGGCGACCTGTTCGCGGGAACCGAGTTCCGCGTGATCCGCCAGGTGCTGGACGGCGGCGGCGAGGTGCGCGGATTCGTCGTGAAGGACGGCGCGCGCCTGGTCAAACGCGACGTGGACGAGCTGGAGTCGCTCGCGAAGGCGGCCGGCGCGGGTGGACTCCTGAGCCTGCGGCGTGGCGGCGCGCGGCTCGCCGGGGTCGCCGCCAAGTTCCTCGGCCAGGCGATCGAAACGCGCGTCATCGAGGGCTGCGGGATGCAGGAAGGCGACCTGCTGCTCGCGCTGGTCGGCAAGACGCCGGACATCAACGTCATCCTCGGAAAGCTTCGCATCGACGCCGGCCGGCGCCTGGGGCTCGACTCGGGCGATGCGTTCGAGTTTCTGTGGGTCAACGAATTCCCGCTGTTCGAACGCGACGCGCAGGGCGGTTACGCGCCCTGTCACCATCTCTTCTCGATGCCGTTCGAGGAAGACATCCGGTATCTCGAGTCGGATCCGCTGCGGGTGCGCGCGCACCTGTACGATCTGGTGTGCAACGGAATGGAGCTCGCGTCCGGGAGCATCCGCATCCATAACCGCGAGCTCCAGGAGCGGGTGATGTCGGTGACGGGCATCTCGAAGGACGACGCGGCGCGGCGCTTCGGGTTTCTGCTCGACGCGCTGGAGTACGGCGCGCCGCCGCACGGCGGCATCGCGCCCGGCGTCGACCGGCTCATCATGACGATGGTGGGCGCCCCGTCGATCCGGGACGTGATCGCGTTCCCGAAGACGCAGAAGGCGACGTCGCTCATGGACGACGCACCCTCGCCGGTCGACCCGGAGCAGCTCCGCGATCTCCACATCCGCATCGTCCCGCCGCAGGAGTGACCGCATGGCCCGCTCGCCGGGGCGGGCACGCGGCGGCCAGGCGGAGCGTCGCGGAGGCCGCGCGGGCGCCCGCTGACCGCCACCCGCGCGGAGCGGCTCCCGCTTCG
>DASTOO010000395.1:0-2826 GCA_035762505.1 Candidatus Krumholzibacteriia bacterium | reverse complement strand
ACCCAGCACACCCGCGGCCAGTGCGGTGCCGGACAACGCGGTGACGTTCTGCGCCGCGTTCGCCGCACCGCCGGGGTGGAACACGGTCTCCTGGTAGTCCACCACCACGATGGGCGCTTCGCGCGAGACGCGTGACGTCGTGCCGACCATGTACTGGTCGAGCAGGAAATCCCCGACGACGCCCACGCGGAGTCCTTCGAACGAGGCGAGTATCTCCAGGTAGCGGTCCATCATTTCGACCGGGAATATTAGCCCAGCTCGCGGGATGGAGCGAACGGTTTCGCGCCGAACCCGGGCACCCCGCGTGCGGGACCGAGAAACCCCCGAACGCGCGCGGCCACGTCGTCGACGGCGATGCCGTTGAAGCACTCGAGCTGCGTCGGGCACGATCGCCGGAAGCACGGATTGCAGTGCACGACGTGCTGGAGGACCGCCACCGCCTCTCCGAGCGGGGCTGTCCACTGCGGCGACGTGGAGCCGAACAGAACCACGGTCGGCGTGCCGAGCGCCGCCGACACGTGAGGCGCGCCGCTGTCGTTGGCCACGAGAACATCCGCCCGCTCGGCGAGGGCGAAGAACTCGCCTAGGCTCGTGCCGCCCGCCAGATTGACCATCCCCGGAATCCCTGCCGCCACACGCTCGCAAACCGCCCGGTCTCCCGCCCCGCCCGTCACGACCATGAACACCTCTCGTGCAAGCCCGGAGCACAACGACCGGTAGCGCTCCCAGGGCCACGACTTTGCCGGACCGAAGGCCGCCCCGGGCACGACAACGACGTAGCGGCCGTTCACACCGGCCTCCTGGAGTCGCCGGGCGACCGCGCTGCGATCGGCGTTGGACACGTGGAGACGCGGCGCGACGCCGGCCGCGTCCGGAGCGGTCAGCACCCGGTCCGACAGCGCGAGGTACGCGGCCGACAGGTGCCGCGTGCGCGGGGGCGCCGGAGGGGCGTCGCTGAGAAACGGGCGCCGCGCCTCGCTGCGGTACCCCACGCGTTCGCGCACCCCCGCCAGCCACGGCGCGATGGCACTCGATAGCGAGGGCGGGAACACGACCGCGGCGGAAGCCCCGTAGGCGCGCAGTGCCCGCGCGCGCGACCGGATGCGGCCCAGCCGTCCGGCGGGGGGATCGATCCAGACCTCGTCGACGCCGGGCGCGCGCCAGAAGACGCGCGCCGTGTAGCGGGGCGCGAGTACGGCGACGGACGCCTGCGCGCCGATGCGGGCGATCGCGGGAAGCGCCATCACCGCGTCGCCGAGCCAGTTGGGCGCAACGACGGCGACCCGACGCCGGGAAGCTTCGCGCGCGCCGGTCATGCGGTGGCTTGCCCGAACTGGAGATGGTAGAGCCGATGATACACGCCGCGGCGCTCGAGAAGCTCTCCGTGCGTGCCGTGCTCCGTGAGGCGCCCGCGGTCCAGCACGAGGATCTTGTTCGCGTTGCGGATGGTGGAAAGCCGGTGCGCGATGACGAACGTCGTCCGCCCCGCGAGCAGCCGGTCCATCGCGTCCTGCACCAGGCGTTCGCTCTCGCTGTCGAGGGCGCTCGTGGCCTCGTCGAAGATCAGAATCTGCGGGTCGCGCAGAATCGCGCGCGCGATTGCGATGCGCTGCTTCTGGCCGCCGGACAGCTGCGCGCCGCGATCGCCCACCACGGTGTCGTACCCCTTCGCGAATCCGACGATGAACTCGTGTGCGTTGGCCGTCTGCGCGGCGCGCTCCACGTCGGCCCGCGTGGCGCCGGGGCTGCCGTACCCGATATTGCTCGCGATGGTGTCGTTGAACAGAATGGTATCCTGCGTCACGATGCCCATCAGCGCGCGCAGCGACGACAGCGAGATCTCGCGCGTGTCCACGCCGTCGATAGTGATGCGCCCCCCGGTCGGCTCGTAGAAGCGCGGGATGAGGTCCACGAACGTCGTCTTGCCCGCGCCGCTGGACCCGACGATGGCGATGACCTCGCCGCGCGCGACCGTGGCGCTCACGTCGCGCAGCACCGGCTCGCCGCGTTCATACTCGAAATCGACGCTCTCGAAACGCAGCTCGCGCTGGAACACGGCCTCGCGGCCGCCGCGATCGACGGGTTCGGCGGCGACGTCGAGCAGATCGAACACGCGCTGGGCGGAAGCGGTCGCCTGCTGCACCACCGTGCTCAGCTTGCTGAGGTTCTTCAGCGGCGTGATGACGAACAGCATGGCGGCGACGAACATCACCAGGTTCTCGGCCGGGATGCCGCCGGCGAGCACGCGGTGCCCGCCGTACCACAGGACGACGGCGAAGGAGGTCGTCCCCAGGAGCTCCGACGTGGGCGCCGACAGTGCGGCGTACATCTTCATCTTGATGAACTGCATCATGTGGCGGCTGCTGTAACGGCCGAAGCGCTTCTCCTCCTGCTCGTGCGTCCCGAACGCCTTGACCAGGCGCACCCCGCCGATGCTCTCCTCGAGGCTCGCGGTCATGTCCGCCATGCCCTCCTGGGCGCGGCGGCTGCGCCCGCGCAGCTTCCGCCCCACCAGGTCCATCAGCAGCACGTTCACCGGGATGATGCAGAGGACCAGCAGCGTCAGTCGCCAGCTCACGGTGAGGATGATGAACACGGCGAGCAGGGTCATGAGCACGTTGCGCATGACGCTCGCCGCGACGCCGATGACGGCGCCGTGCAGCATGGAGACGTCGTTGGTCACGCGCGAAATCAGGTGGCCGGCGCGCTCACGGTCGAAATACGACAGCGGCAGGTCGAGGATGTGCCCGTAGATGTCGCGGCGGATGCGGAACAGCACGCGCTGCTCCAGATACTCGGTGAAGTAGGTCTGGATGTAGCCGAATA
>DASTOO010000394.1:0-3432 GCA_035762505.1 Candidatus Krumholzibacteriia bacterium | reverse complement strand
GGTCACGCTCTTCCGGGGTCTGAGAGACCTCCTGCATGACGACGGTCGCATCGTGAGCCTCGTCTCGTCGCCCGACATCTACCTCAACGAGTGGGCCTCGTTCTCCACGAAGGACTTTCCCGGGAACCGCGCCGCGCGATGCGGCGACCGGGTGCGGATCGTGATGCTCGATGTCGCGGACCGGCGGCCGGTGGAGGACATCCTCTGGACGGACGACGGCTACCGCGACGTGTACGGGCGCGCGGGGCTGCGGGTGATCGAGACGTACCGGCCGCTGGGGAAGCCGGACGAGGGGCACGCGTGGGTCAGCGAAAGCACGATCGCGCCCTGGGTGATCTACGTGCTCGGGCGCGCATGACGGCCATCCTCGGCATATCGGCGTTCTATCACGATTCCGCGGCGGCGTTGGTGGTCGACGGGCGCATCGTCGCCGCCGCCCAGGAGGAACGCTTCACGCGCAAGAAGCACGACGACGGTTTCCCGGTGCGCGCCATCGAGTACTGTCTCGCCGAGGCCGGACTCGCGGCCGAGCAACTCGACTACGTCGGTTTCTACGACAAGCCGTTCCTCAAGTTCGACCGCCTGCTGGAGACCTACCTCGCCTACGCGCCCGCGGGCTTCCGCTCCTTCGGCAAGGCGCTCCCGCTGTGGCTCAAGCGCAAGCTGCACCTGCCGCGCGAGATGAGCCGGGGCCTGGGCGGCGCGTACCGGCGGCGCTATCTCTTCACGGAGCACCACGAGTCGCACGCGGCCAGCGCGTTCTTTCCCTCGCCCTTCGAAGAGGCCGCGATTCTCACCCTCGACGGCGTCGGCGAGTGGGCTACTGCGAGCCACGGCACGGGGCGCGGGAACCGGGTGCGCATCACACACGAGCAGCACTTTCCGCACTCGCTCGGGCTCCTCTACTCGGCGTTCACCTACTACGGCGGCTTCAAGGTCAACGAGGGCGAGTACAAGCTCATGGGGCTGGCGCCGTACGGCGAGCCCTCGTACGCGGGCGTCATCCTGGAGAACCTGGTCGACCTCAAGGACGACGGATCGTTCCGCCTCGACATGTCGTATTTCAATTATTGCCAGGGCCTGACGATGACGTCGCACAAGCTCCACCGGCTCTTCGGCGGCCCGCCGCGCCGGCCGGGGTCCGCGCTGACGCAGCGCGACATGGACATCGCGGCGTCGGTGCAACGCGTCACCGAGGAGATCATGCTGCGCTCCGCGCGCCACGTGTACCGCGCAACCGGGCAGAAGAACCTCTGTCTCGCCGGGGGTGTCGCGCTCAACTGCGTCGGCAACGGCCGCATCCTGCGCGAAGGGCCCTTCGAGCGGATCTGGATCCAGCCGGCGGCCGGGGACGCGGGCGGCGCGCTCGGCGTGGCGCTGCTGATCTGGTACCAGCTGCTCGGCAACCGCCGCGACCCCGCGGCGCGCGACGGCCAGACCGGGTCGCTGCTCGGCCGCTGTTACGGCGACGACGAGATCGCGTCGTTTCTCGACGGGGCCGGCGCGGTGTACGAGCGCATCGAGGACGAAGGCGCCCTGTGCGGGACGGTGGCCGCGGAGATCGCGCGCGGCCGCGTGGTGGGCTGGTTCCAGGGGCGGATGGAGTTCGGCCCGCGCGCGCTGGGATCGCGCAGCATCCTCGCGGATGCGCGCGAGCCGTCGATGCAGGCCACGATCAACATGAAGGTGAAGTTCCGCGAGGGATTCCGGCCGTTCGCGCCGATCGTTCTCGAGGAGCACGCCGGCGACTACTTCGAAATCGAACGCGGGCACGAGAGCCCCTACATGCTCTTCACCGCGCCGGTTCGTGAGGAACAGCGCGTGCCGGTGGCGCCGGAGTCCGCCGGCGCGGCCGGGCTCCACAAGCTGGGTCAGGTTCGCTCCACCGTGCCCGCGATCACGCACGTCGATTACTCCGCGCGCATCCAGACGGTCGATCGTGAGCGCAATCCGCTCCTGTACAAACTGATGACGACGTTCCACGGGCTCACCGGCTGCCCGGTGCTCGTCAACACGAGCTTCAACCTCGGCTGGGAGCCCATCGTCGAATCTCCCGAGGACGCGTACGCGACGTTCATGGCTTCCGACATCGACGTGTTGTGCATGGGTGATCACGTGCTGACCAAGGCGCGGCAGCCGGCCACGGTCGCCGCCGGCGACGGTGCTCCGTCGCCGCAGGTGATCGAGGGCACGCTCGTGAGTCCGTGCTGCGGCGCGGAGCTCGAGCGGCGCGACGACGCCATGGTGTGCGAGCGCTGCCGGCACGCCTTCCCCGTGACCGACGGCATCCCCGAGCTGTTCTGGCCGCACGAGGGCATCGACGACCCGCGCGACGTGACCGGGATCGTCAGGGCCTTCTACGAGGAGACGCCGTTTCCCAATTACGATGACCACGATTCGGTCGCCTCCCTGATCGAGAAGTCGCGGCGCGGGGGGTATGCGCGCCGTCTGGACGAGGCCATCCCCTACAACTCGAGCGTGCTCGAAGTGGGCTGCGGCACCGGACAGCTGACCAACTACCTCGGGATCTCGTGCCGCCGGGTGATCGGCTCCGACCTGTGCATGAACTCGCTCCGGCTGGGCGAGGCTTTCCGGCGCGAGCACGGGCTCGCGCGCGTGCACTTCGTGCAGATGAATCTGTTCCGGCCGGTCTTCAAGCCGGGGCAGTTCGACGTGGTGTTGTGCAACGGGGTGCTGCACCACACGGCCGACCCGCAGGCGGGCTTCCTCCACCTGGTGCCGCTCCTGAAACCGGGCGGGTACTTCGTGCTCGGCCTCTACAACCGCTACGGTCGCCTGCTCTCCGACACGCGGCGGCGGCTGTTCCAATTGACGGGCGGGCGCGGGCGCTGGATCGATCCGATTCTGCGCGGCGGCGGCATGAGCGCCGGGAAGCGCCGGGCGTGGTTCGCGGATCAGTACCGGCACCCGCACGAATCCAAGCACACCTTCGGCGAAGCGCTGGACTGGTTCGACGCCGCGGGGCTCGAATTCGTGCGCGGCGTGCCCGCGATGCGGTGCGAGGACGACGGCCTGGAGGGCGGGAGCCTGTTCGAATCGCAGCCGCGCGGCACCACCCTGGATCGGTTCCTGGTGCAGGCCGCGGAGATCGTCGCACCCGGCCAGCGCGAGGGCGGGTTTTTTGTCATGATCGGTCGCAAGCCGGCGGTCGGGACGGGGGAGTGACGCGATGCTCGATATGACACGGAAACCCACGCGGAGCGCGCTGCAATGGTTCGGCGTCATCATGCTCGCATTCTTCGCGATGGCGGGCGCGGTGTTGTCCTTCAGGTTCCGCGCGCACGGGATCGCGTACGCCTCGCTCGGCGCGGGTGCGTTGCTGGCGCTCTTCTTCTACGCGTTGCCGCCGTTGCGCATGCCCCTGTACCTGGCGTGGATGCGCGTCTTCTTTCCGGTGGGCTGGGTCGTTTC
>DASTOO010000393.1:0-3687 GCA_035762505.1 Candidatus Krumholzibacteriia bacterium | reverse complement strand
GCCGGCCCGGCCCGGGGTCAGGCCTTCTCCCTCTCCGCGGACCCGCAGGGGCTCAGTTGTGCCGACGTGACGGCCCCGCCGGGATCTGTCGTCGATCTCTACGTGCTCCTGTCCACCGGCTCTAACCCTGTTACCGCCGTGCAGTTTCGCGTTCGTTCGCCCGCCTGCCCCGGGATCTCCCTCGTCGAGTGGACACTCAGCGGCGCGTTCATCGCCATCGGGGACCCGGAGTCTGGTGTCGCAATCTCCGCGATGGGCTGTATGTCCGGCGAACCGATGGAGCTGCTGCGGCTGCGCTACCTGATCGCGGGCACGGCGGCGTGCTGCGAAATCGAACTGGTCCCTCACCCGCAAGCGGAGACAGGGAGGCTCGAGGTCTACGATTGCAACTTCACGGCGAGACCCGCGGCCGCCTGGGCATCGTCGGGGTTCCTGTCGACGAGCGCGGGCGAATGCGCCTACTCGCCGCCACCGCGTGATCCGGTTCCCGCCGATGGCTCGTCGGGTGTTCCCGCGGGGCTTCAGTCGCTGGACTGGGACGTCGACGGTCCCCACAGCGGCTGCCAGCTTCCACTCGGAATCGTGGAATTGCGTGAGCTCTATTTCGGAACGGATCCGAATCCGCCCCTCTTCTGGACGCCCAACGAACCCTGGTACGGGCCGCTCTATCTGGCGGCGGAGACGACGTACTACTGGCGGATCGTGGTCGACAACTTCGGATACCTGGCCGAGGGTCCGGTGTGGAGTTTCACGACGGAGAACGCCATCGCCGCAGAATCGAAGACCTGGGGAGCGGTGAAGGCGCTGTACCGCTGACGAAGAGAAAAAGGCCGCGTCGCGGGACGCGGCCTTCTCCATAATAATAGCGACGATTCCGGGTCAAGTGCGTCCTTGCGCCCCACCGGAACATGCTATAATGACGGACGCATCGACACGCTGGGGCAAGCTCGACGGGTCCCGGGAACAGGACCCCGTGTCATGTCACTTCGCGGAGCCTTCTCCTCCTCCGCCGGCCGGGCCAACGCGCTCGTGCTGGTCATCACGGTCCTCGTACTCCTCGTGGGCGCGGAGATCGTCCTGCGCGTAACGTACCACCCGGAGAACCTGGGCACGGTCATCCGCTACGACTCCCTCCTCGGCTGGAGCCTCATCCCCGGCGCGACGTTCGTCAGCCATGACGTCGGCCGTGGACTTCACTACCGCATGGACATCAATTCCATCGGTCTGCGCGACGACGAGGTCGTCATGCCGAAGCCGAAGGGGCGCAAGCGCGTGCTGATCCTGGGGGACTCCATCGCGTTCGGGAGCGGCGTGGAGGCGCACGAGCGCTTCTCCGACCGCTTGCGGTACGAACTCCCCGGCGACGTGGACGTGATCAACGCGGGCGTCCCCGGCTGGGGCAACGACCAGGAGCTGCTCTTCTACGAGCGCGACCTGCGCCGCCTCGACCCCGATATCGTGGTGCTCGAGTTCACCGCCAACAATGACGTCGTGAACAACGAGCTGCGCGGTCCGCTCATCGAGGAGGGGACCAAGCCCCGCTTCCGGTGCGTCGGGGGTGTGTTGACGCTGGAGCCGCCGGACGTGACGGTTGCGGCCGCGGAAACCGCGAGCGCCCGCATCAAGAAGGTGCTGCGCAGGAGCCGCCTGCTCCTCTTCGTCAAGCGGCGCGTCGACATGCGTCACTACAAGCAGCACGCGCAGGAAGACCCGTCCCTCGCGCACGCCGGCTACGAATCCGATCGCCACCTCTCGCACTGGTCGGTGTACGATACGCGCGGCGGCGTCGCCATCGACACCGCGTGGGAGGTGACGGACTGCATCTTCGCGCGACTGGCCGGAGTGTGCCGCGAAGACTCGGTTCGTCTCGTCGTCTTCGCGTTTCCCCTCAAGGTCGAAGTGGATCGCCCGTGGCGGGACGACATCATTCATCGCACCGGGACCGAACCGGCGCACCTCGACCTCATGCGGCCCTACCGGCGCATGCGATCGATCTGCGAGCGTGAGGGGATCGAGTTCGTCTACCCGCGCGAGGCATTCGAACGCGCGCTGGCGGGCGGCCCGCTGTACTTCGAGCGGGACAGCCATCCCAATGCCCACGCCCATGCGGTGGCGGCGGGTGTACTGCGCGACGTCCTTGTCCCCGCATTGTCCAGTCGTTGAAGCCGGCCGGCGCCGGTCGTGGCATGTGACGTGCAGCGCTATGCGTCGCCGGCAGCGACCGGCCGAGGGAGGAAACGATGAGGAACAAGTACGACGGAACCGCCTGGCCGCACCGGGCGAATACGCGCATCGCCCCGACCTGTGCGATGGTCCTCGCATTCGTGTTCGGGGCGAGCGACGCCCGCGCGCAGTGCGCCGAGCAGCTCTTCCAGAACTTCACCGGTTCGGGCGCGGTCGCCTGTCCGTGCTTCATCGCGGGCGAGCAGGCCGGCGCGGTGTTCCAACTGCCGCCGTCCGTGTATCCCATCGAGATCCTGCGTGTCGGGATCGGCTGGGGCTCGCAGTTCGGCGGCAGCGGCCAGTCCCTGGAGGAGGCGGTGCACATCTATGCGGGCGCCCTCCCCAACCCGGGCGCGCCGATCTTCACGCTCGTCGGCCCGCAGCTCACCGACGGTGCGATCAACGAGTACAATCTGGGGCCCCTGCCGGGCGAGATCGTCATCCCGTCCGGGCCGTTCACGGTGACGCTCGAGTTCTTCAACGACAACGCGGGGAACTTCTTCGCGCCGAGCGTCGTCCACGACGGAAACGGATGCCAGGGCGGGAAGAACGTGATCTTCGCCAACCCCGGCGGATGGCTGGACGCGTGCGCCGCCGGCGTCAGCGGGGACTGGGTCTTCTACGTGAAGTACCGCTCGCTCAGCGTGACGGCGGCCGCGAATCCCGTGTCGATCACGTTCTCCAACATCCCGGTCAACCAGGCCACGTGCGACACGGTCTACGTCGCCAATACCGGTTGCGACACGCTCGTCATCGACGGCATCCAGGGCTGTGACGCCGCGCCGTTCTCGGTCGACACCACGATGACGTCGCACGCGGTACCGCCCGGCGGCCAGACGCCGATCGTCGTCTGCGCGACGCCGACCAGCGGCGCCGCCGCCGGCTGCGACATTACCGTGGTCAGCAACGCCGGCAACGGCCCGATCGTGATCCCGGTCTCGCTGGACGGCGTCACGGCCGCCGGCACGCCCGCGCTCGATGGTTTCGAGATCCTCGGCGTCGTCCCGAACCCGTTCAACCCCGAAACGAGCATCCGCTTCGTGATTCCGCGGGCGCTGCCGGTGACCGCGGAAGTCTGGTCGGTCAACGGCACGCGGGTCCGCACCCTCGCGCGGGGGCAGACGTTCGCCGCGGGGGAGAACGCGCTGCGCTGGGACGGCCGCAACGGCGCCGGGCAATCCGTGGCCTCGGGGGTGTACCTCGTGCGCGTGGAGACCCCGATCGGGCGCCGGGTGACCCGGGCGGTGCTTCTGGAGTAGCCGTGATTTTTTTCTTGTCCCGTGCGGCGGGGAGTGCGTAACGTACCGGTCATGAGGTTCGCGACGGGAGTCGCGACGGCCCTGAAGACCTGGGCGGTCGGGGGGGCCGGGCGAGGTGGGTCTCGCCGATCATTGGGCACGCCCCGAAGGAGGTGATCCAGTGAGTACAGAAAGAAGCGGCTTAGTGGAGGTGGCGTCCCCGTAA
>DASTOO010000392.1:0-3412 GCA_035762505.1 Candidatus Krumholzibacteriia bacterium | reverse complement strand
CCGGCAGCCTCTTCGGGAGCGCCTTGCAGAATCCGATCGTGCTCGCGGTCGTGGCCCTCGTGATGGTGGGGCTCGCGATGTCGATGTTCGGCTTCTACGAGATCCGCGTGCCGATGCGCCTCGCCGGCGTGGCCGGAACCGCCAAGCAGGGCGCGCTGGGGTCGTTCCTGATGGGGCTCACGGTGGGCATCGTCGCGGCGCCCTGCATCGGGCCCTTCGTCCTGGGACTTCTCACCTTCGTGGGCGAATCGGGGAGCCTTTTCCTCGGCTTCTCGCTCTTCTTCGTGCTCGCGCTGGGTCTCGGCGTCCCGTTCGTCGTCCTCGCGATCGCGTCGGGCAACATCGCGCGGCTCCCGAAGTCGGGCGAATGGATGGAGTGGATCCGCAAACTCTTCGGCGTGGTGCTGCTCGCGATGGCGCTGTTCTTCCTGCGCCCGGTGGTCGGCGACCCGCTCTACTACGCCGGCCTGGGCGCGGTGTTCGTCGTGGGCGGCGTGCTGCTCGGCTTCATCGTGCGCGCGCGCTCGACGTCGATATTCTTCAACGCGTTCCGGCGCTTCGTGGGCGTGGCGGCGCCGCTCTACGGCCTCTACCTCGTCCTCGCGCCCGGCAACATCCTCGGGCGCAGCAGCGGTGCGAGAATCGAGTGGATCGCGTACGCGGAAAGCGAGCTGGCGGGCGCGATCGCGGGCGGCAAGCCCGTCGTCATCGATTTCTCGGCGGACTGGTGCCTTCCGTGCAAGGAGCTCGAGCACCGGACCTTCAACCAGCCGGAAGTGGTCGAAGCCGCCCGCGGCATCGTCCCGCTCAAGGCCGATCTCACCGAGCACGGCTCGCCCGAGGTCCGGGCGGTGCGGCGGAAGTTCAACATCCGGGGCGTGCCCACGATCGTCTTCATCGACGCGGCGGGCGCGGAGCGAACCGACCTGCGCGCGGTGGAGTTCATCGACAAGGACGACTTCCTGGAGCGTCTCTTCCACATCACCGGTCCGGCCGCTCGGGGAGGCGCGCGATGAAACTCGTGAGCTTCGGTCCCGCCGGGGAGGAGCGTCCCGGGCTCGTCGCCGGAGATTCGATCATCGACCTGTGTGCCGCGTTGCCCGCCCTGCCGGCAACGATGCGGGAGATCCTCGCGAAGGACCTGCTGGCGGAAGTGCACGACATCGCCGTGCGCGCGCCGTCCCTGTCCGGCCGGACGCGCGTTCCGCTGGCGGGCACGCGCCTGGGGCCGCCTATCACCAATCCTTCCAAGATCATCTGCCTCGGCCTTAACTATGCCGATCACGCGGTGGAGCAGGGCAGGCCCGCGCCCGACTACCCGATGATGTTCGCGAAGGGGCCCAATTCGCTGTGCGGCAACGGCGACACGGTGCCGTATCCGCTCGGCGTGGAGCAGTTCGACTACGAAGTCGAGCTTGCATTCGTGATCGGCCGGCGCGCGCGCCGCGTGAGACGCGAGGACGCCTGGGATCACGTGGCGGGCTACACGGTCTTCATGGACCTTTCCGCGCGCGACCTGCAGGCGCGCGAGAAGCAGTGGTTCCGCGCCAAGAGCGCCGACGGCAGCGGCCCGCTGGGCCCCTGGCTCGTGACGCGCGACGAAATCCCTACGCCGCACGAGCTCGACATTTCGCTCACACTCAACGGCGAGACGATGCAGTCGAGCCGCACGGACCGCATGACGTTCACGGTCGACTACCTCGTCCATCACATTTCACAGACCGCCACCCTGGAGCCGGGTGATATCGTGGCGACGGGCACACCGGCCGGCGTTGGCGTCTATCGCAAGCCGCCGCGCTTTCTCGCGCGCGGCGACCGTCTGGTCGCGGGCGTCGAGCGCATCGGGTCGCTCGCGTGCGCCATCGGGTGAGCCGCTCCCCCGCAGAAGCAGGCTCGGACACCGGCGCGGCGGAGGGCGGTGAGCGCGGGGCCATTCTCATCGTGTCCCCGTGGGAGACGGTCTGGTCGCTGGGCGGCGGAAGCGGCGTCAAGGCGGGCGTGTCCGACGACGATCGCTTCATCGACGGGTTCATCGCGGCGGGCTACCGGATCCACTTTCTGCGGCCGCGCTCGAGCGGGCACGATCCCCGCGTCCACACGCACGCCTATCCCAACTTCTTCCGCGCGACGCGCGCGCTGCCCACCGCGCTGCGCCGGCCGTTGTGGCCGCTGCTCTTCAACCTGATCGTGGCGCCGCGGGCGCTGCGGCTCGCGCGGCGCACCGGCGCGCGCTTCGTTCTCGGCCATTCGCACTACTCCACGTTGACGACCTGGCTCCTGAGAAAGCGGCTTGGCATCCCGGGCGCGGTGAAGCTGTTCGGCGTGATGGACCTGGTCCACACCGAATGGCCGACACTCCGGTACCGCTTCAAGAACCTGGAGCAGCTGGCGGCGCTCCGCTTCGCGCAGGATGCATGGATCGTTCTCGACGACGGCACGCGCGGCGGCGACATCCTGCGACAATGCGGGGTTCCCGCGGAGCGGATCCACTTCCTCCCCAACGGGCTCGACCTGCAGTGGCTCGAGCGACCCGTCGATCGCGACCGCGCCCGCGGGCGGCGCGGGATCGCGTGCGACGCACACGTGGCACTGTTCCTCGCGCGTCTGGTCCCCTCCAAACGGCCCCTCGACTTCGTGCAGGCGGCCGCGGAGCTGCGCCGCCGCGGAAACGAGGGTCTCGTCTTCATGATCGCGGGTGACGGACCGGAACGCGCGGCCTGCGAGCGCGCGGCGCGCGAGTACACGGGTGCGGATCAGGTGCGGTTTCTCGGCACGGTGCCGCACGACGAGGTTCCCGACCTCATGACGGCGGCGGATGTGTTCGTCTCCACCAGCACGCTCACCAATCGCGCGCTGCCCACCTGCGAGGCGATGATCTGCGGCGTGCCCGTGATCGCGTACGACACTGGCGACACCGCCACGGTCGTCCGCCCCGGCGAGACCGGCGCCGTCGTCGCGGACGGCGACGTCGTGGCGCTCGCCGACGCGATCGAGCTGCTGCTCGAGAGCGACAGCGTGCGCGAGCGCATGGGCGAGGCGGCGCGGCGCCTCGCGCGTGAGACGTTCGTGTCGTGGGAAGCGCGAATCGCGATGGAACTGCGGATTGTCGAGGAACTGCTCGCGACGCGGCCGCAGACGAGATGACCGCGACGGGCTGCTGACCGACAGGACCCGCGCGGCCAGAGAAAACGCTACGATGTCTCCGCGACCAGCTTCTCCACCGCTGCTTCGAGCTGGCGGCCGCGCAGCGACTTGTAGCGGATCTTCCCGCTGCGGTCGACCAGCAGTGTCGCCGGAATCGACTTGATCCCGTACATCGTCGCCACGTCGTTGTTCCACCACTTGCCGTCGAAGTACTGCGGCCACTCGATGCCCTGCTGCTGGACGTACGCGTCCAGCTTGTCGCGCGACT
>DASTOO010000391.1:0-3183 GCA_035762505.1 Candidatus Krumholzibacteriia bacterium | reverse complement strand
GATCGGCATGCACAAGGAGGTCGAGGTCGCCTTATGCACGGCAGGCATCGGCCTGGATTGGGGTGGATGGGGTTACGAGTTGCTGGCTGCGGACCGCGTCGCGGGCATCGTCGCTGCGTTCCCGCGCCTGGACATGAAGCGGCGGTTCACGCATGCGGTCTGCAGGATCGTCGAGACGCGTCCGGCCACGACCTACGACAACTTCGCACGCGACTTCGGGGCGCGCTTCGTGGCCGGCTACGAGCCACCATCCACTGTCGACTTCCTGCTGAATTCCCCGTTCACCGAGTAGCTTC
The DNA here is from genome assembly GCA_035762505.1 of Candidatus Krumholzibacteriia bacterium. Lineage (GTDB taxonomy): Bacteria > Krumholzibacteriota > Krumholzibacteriia > WVZY01 > JAKEHA01 > JAKEHA01. The sequence goes on along the minus strand of DASTOO010000391.1, from coordinate 2,887 downwards.
TTTCCGGATCGGCATGACTGCCTCCGCGTCGCAACTGCAGCGGTGCGCAAGCGCCGCGCTATGCGCAAGCGTCGCTAGCGCCAGCGTAGGTTGACTCCGGCGCGGGCGATCGCTTGACCGCGCGCCGCTACGGCTGTCCTGTCACAACGCCGGTGATCGCGCCGTCTTCAGGTTGTCGCATTGCGGACGTCGCTACCCTCGCGACGCACGACCGAGGCGACGAGTGCTCGGCAGTTGTTTCCCGCCCGCCGCAACGAAGACGACGGGTGTCAGGTCGTTGAGGAGGCTGAAACGGGGCGTGCACTTTCCACCCGTTCGTGCAAGGGACGAACCCACGTCGGCGCGGTGTCCCCGCCAACGCCGACCAGCTACACGACGACGCGGCGGGCGGGAAGCGTCAGGCGGACCCCACTGACACGGGCCCGTTCACGGGATGCAACGGAGCCAATGCGGTGGTGAGGAGGCCCGTGCAGGAACTCGAGCTTGAGTTGCGGATTCGTCCGTCGGGCTGGCGGCCTGAATGATCGAGAAGGTGCGGACGCCGTTCCCCGAGGCGCGCGCCAAGCCAAGTGAATCGAACTGAGAGGAGCGACGATGCGCGTTGCAACCCGTCCTGAAGTCTGGCTCGCTGCCGGTGCACGGACGCCCTTCGCGAAGGTCGACGGCGCGCTCGCCAAGTTCGATGCAATCAGTCTTTCCGTTCCCGTAGTCCGGCATATGATCGACCAACTGCGCGGTGGCGCGCCGGACTTCGCCGTCTGGGGAGCGGTCGTACCCAACCTCACATGGAGCAACCTTGCCCGCGAAGTATTGATGGACGCAGGCGCCGCTCCCACGATTTCCGCGTTCTCGACGGTCATGGCGTGTTCGACGAGCATGACCGCGGCGATCGAGGCCGCCGGGATGATCGATGGCGTGAGCCGCAACCTCGCATTGGTCGGTGGCGTCGAGACGCTGAGCCGCATCCCGCTTGGCCTGGGCCAGTCTCTGTCGGACTGGATCCGCAAGTTTCAGCACGCGCGATCGCTGGGACAGAAGGTCTCGCTCGTCTCGGACCTGAAGCTCGGCGACATCAAGCTCTACCTCCCCAGCGTGAGCAACCGCACGACCGGGCTGAGCATGGGCGAGCACACCGAGATCACTGCAAAGGAGTGGAACGCAACGCGCGAGGAGCAGGACAGGATCGCGCTGGAGAGTCACCAGCGCGCCGTCGCTGCCTGGGATCAGGGCTTCTTCGACGATCTGGTCATCCCGATCAACGATCTGCGCCGCGACACCATTCCGCGCCGGGACACGTCGCTCGAGAAGCTGGCGAAGCTCGCGCCGAGTTTCGATCGCACCAGCGGCCGAGGCACGCTAACCGCCGGGAATTCATCGCCATTGACTGATGGTGCCGCAAGCCTTTGGGTGGCTTCGCAAGCGGGTCTGGCCAAGCTGCCTGCCGATGTTCACAAGGCGAAGCTGGTCGACTGGGAGCTCGCTGCGATCGATCTGCGGACCGAGGGACTGTTGATGGCGCCGGCCTTTGCGATTCCGCGCCTGCTCGCGCGCAATGGTTTGACCTATGCCGACATCGATCTCTGGGAAATCCACGAGGCCTTTGCCGCCCAGGTCGTCGCTCACATCAACGCGCTTGAAAGCCCGGACTTCCTGCGCGAGAAAGCTGGGGTCGAAGCGACCTTTGGCGCCGTCCCTCGCGAGCGAATCAACCCGAACGGCGGCAGCGTTGCGCTGGGCCATCCGTTCGGCGCAACGGGAGCGCGAATCTTGAGCCAGGCCGTGAAAGAGCTCTCGAGCCGGCCGGCCGGACAACGCGCGATCGTCAGCATTTGCGCGGATGGGGGCCAGGGCAGTGTGGCCTTGCTGGAGGCGGGCTAGCGGGCTAGCTTGGCTAGCTCGTGGCCGATTCAAGATCCAGCTCGAACGGAGCTGGAAACGCCGATCGGACAGGCCGATCGTGCACGGCCAGACGGCACATCTCGTGATCGACGTGTGGGAGGCGCCTACTACCTCGACCAGCAGGAGCGTCGCGCCGCCTACGTCGCCGGGGTAGTCGAGCACCTGCTGAACTGGGAGTTCGCAGGCGTGGCCTTCGAGCGCGCCGCGGAACAGGCTCCTCCGGAGCCCGAGGCCGCATCGGCGGCGCTCAGCTGACCTGGCGGCCGATGCGCCCGATCTCGGCGGGGCCGAACGACAAAGCTCACCTGCCGGGGCCCGCGTTTCGACCCCGGTCAGGTGCGACGCTTAGTTCGGACCTATGCCAACAAGCGGTCAGTACTCCCAGAATGCCGGTACCCAACGAAAGACGTCGCCGGCGACCGCCACGCGGCCGTACGGGAATGACACGTGAGCGGCCACGAGCGGCTCGCGGGTCGCCGCCAGCTCTCGCAAGAGACGCACCCGGACGCGGACCGCCTCCTCGGGGTCGTGGTCGAAAGCGTTGTACCAGTCGGGGCGGTCGAAATGGTCCTGGAACACGGCGTCGCCGGCGAACGTCAGCCCGTCGCCGCCGGACGCCAGGCGGACCACGCTGTGCCCGGGGGTGTGGCCGCCGGTGCGACGGACGACCACTCCCGGCGCCACCTCGTACTCCTCCTCGAACGTCCGCACCTGGCTGCGGTACTCTTTCATGAACCGCTTGGCGGCCGACCGAAGCGCGTCCGGGAACCCCGGCGGCATGGCGGTGTGGGAGAAATCGGGCGATTCCCAGAATTTGACCTCGGCGGCCGCCACGTGGATCCGCAGGTCCGGACGCAGCCGGTCCTTCACCCCGTCGACGAGCAGCCCGCCAACGTGGTCCATGTGCATGTGGGTAAGCACCACGTCGGTCACGGACCCAAGATCGATGCCGGCGGCCTCCAGTCGCTTGGCCAACTGCCCGGCCCGC
>DASTOO010000390.1:0-13383 GCA_035762505.1 Candidatus Krumholzibacteriia bacterium | reverse complement strand
CTCGGTGTTCGCGGAGACGAACATCGGGGTGAAGAACCCGCGCGTGGGACTGCTCAACATCGGCGAGGAGCGCAGCAAGGGCAACGAGCTGGTGCGGGATGCGTATGCGCTGCTGGAGACGGACCCGCGCATCACGTTCGTGGGGAACGTGGAGGGGCGCGACGTGTTCGACGGCGCCGCCGACGTGGTGGTGTGCGACGGATTCGTCGGCAACGTGATCCTCAAGTTCTCCGAGAGCATCTACTCCTTCCTGTCGCACCTCGTGCGCGACGAGATCCGCCGCGGCCTCCTCGCCAAGGCCGGGGCGCTGCTCATGAAGCCGGCCTTCTCGTCCATCCGCTCCCGGCTCGACTACGCGGAGTACGGGGGGGCGCCGCTCCTCGGGGTGAAGGGCGTCGTGATCATCTCGCACGGAAAGAGCTCGCGGCGCGCCATCAAGAACGCCATCCTGGCCGCGGCGCGGTCGGTGAACACCGACGTCAATCGTCACATCGAGGAGCGGTTCGCTCTTCAAACGGAGCATGTTGCCAGTGTCTCTTAGATCGTCGCGCATCATCGGCACCGGGCACTACGTCCCGGAGCGCATCCTGACGAATTTCGACCTCGAGAAGATGGTCGAAACATCGGACGAGTGGATCACCACGCGCACCGGAATCCGCGCGCGGCGCATTGCGTCGCCGGAGCAGGCCTGCTCGGACTTGGCCCTCATCGCCGCCGAGCGCGCCCTGCAGATGGCCGACGTGAAGCCCGCCGATCTCGACGGCGTGTTCATCGGCACGATCAGCGGCGACATGCCGTTTCCCGCCACCGCGACGCTGGTGCAGGACCGCCTCGGCGCGGTGAATGCGGCGGCCCTGGACGTGAGCGCCGCGTGCAGCGGCTTCATCTACGGCGTCAACCTGGCCCACGCCATGATCAGCTCGGGGCAGATGGAGCGCGTGTTGGTGGTGGGCGCGGAGCTGCTGAGCAAGTTCATCGACTGGAACGACCGCTCCACCTGCGTCCTGTTCGGCGACGGGGCGGGGGCGGCGGTGCTGGAGGTGTGCGAGCCGGGCGGGGGCCTGCTCGCCACGTACATGAAGAGCGACGGCTCCCTCGCCGAGCTCCTGTGCATCCCGGCGGGCGGCTCGCGCATGCCGTTCACGCCGGACGCCATGATGGAGCGGCAGCAGTTCATCAAGATGAAGGGCGACGGCGTCTTCAAGTGGGCCGTGCGGGCCATGGCCGACGCGGCCCGCATCGTGCTGGACGACGCGGGCAAGACCATCGACGACGTGGCGCTCGTCATCCCGCACCAGGCCAACATCCGCATCATCGACGCAGTGGTCGATCGCCTCGAGGTGCCGGCGGAAAAGGTGGTCGTCAACCTCGACCGACTCGGCAACACGTCGTCGGCCACGATTCCGATCGCCTTCGACGAGGTGGTGCGCGCGGGTCGCGTGCAGGAAGGCGACCTGGTACTGTTCACCGGTTTCGGCGGCGGCTTCACGTGGGGAGCCATTCTCTTTCGCCACGCCATTGCCTGATTCGACGGGAGGCTCGAGCGACGTGCGCGCCGGCATGCTCTTTCCGGGACAGGGATCCCAGTTCGTGGGGATGGGGAAGGACTACTACGACGCGTTCGCCGAAGCGCGCGAGTTCTACCGCGCCGCGAACGACACGCTGGGTTTCGACATCACCGCGCTTTCGTTCTCGGGCGACATGGAGGAGCTCACCCGCACCAAGAACGCGCAGCCCGCGATCCTCCTGCACAGTCTCGTGATCCTGGGCGTGCTGGAAGCGCGCGGCATCCGGCCCGCGATCGTGGCGGGGCACAGCCTCGGGGAGTTTTCCGCGCTGACGGCGGCGGGGTTCTTCCGCCCGCTGGACGCGCTCAGGATCGTGCGCCGGCGCGGCGAGCTCATGTACGACGCCGGCGTCAGGCGTCCGGGCACCATGGCGGCCATCATCGGCCTCGACGAGCCGGGCGTCGAAGCGTGCGTGCGCGACGCGGGCGGCACGGTGGTGGTGGCGAATTACAACTCGCCGGGGCAGTACGCGATCTCGGGAGACGTCGCCGCGGTGGAGCGCGCCTGCGCCCTGTGCAAGGAGCGCGGGGCGAAGCGCGCGCTCAAGCTCCCGGTGAGCGGCGCGTTTCATTCGCCCCTGATGGAGCCGGCGGTGGACGAGTTTCGCGCGTTTCTCTCCACGTTTCCCGCGGGCGAAGTGCGGGTACCCTGGGTGGCCAACGTGACCGGCGCGGTCGTCAGCGACCCGCGCGCGGTGGTCGATCTGCTGTCGCGCCAGCTCTCGTCGGCGGTGCAATGGACGCGCGGCATGCGCGTGTTCGCGGAGCGCGCGCAGGGTCCGGTGTACGAGGTCGGACCCGGCGCCGTGCTCGCCGGACTGATGAAGCGGATCGTGGACGGCGTCGAGGTGGTTTCGCTCTCGACGGCCGGGACGCTCCCGGCGCCGGCGTAACTTTTTCTTCCCGGCGGCTTCCGCCGTCTGTTATAAGGGTGACTCGCGGCGGCGGTGCGCCGGCGCGGGGACCGGAAAAGATGGAGCCGAAGCTGGACCAGACGGGAAGAGTCGCCGTGATCACGGGTGCCGCCCGCGGCATCGGACGCGTCATCGCCGAGCGGCTCGTGGAAGCGGGCGCGGCGGTCGCCCTGGTGGACCTCGTAGAGGAAACGGTGGCGCGGGCCGCGGCGGAGGTCGGAAAGAAGGGTGGCACCGCGCGGGGTTATCGTTGTGACGTGTCGTCGTACGACGACGCCGAGGCGGTGGGAGGACGCATCCTGGCGGATTTCGGCCGGGTGGACGTCCTCGTCAACAACGCCGGCATCACGAAGGACCGGCTGCTCGTGCGCATGACGCCCGAGGACTGGGGGCAGGTCATCGCCGTCAACCTGACGGGAGCGTTCAACGTCACCAAGGTCTTCGCGCCGTCGATGCTGAAACAGCGCGCGGGAAGCATCGTGAACATCGCCTCCGTCGTGGGGCAGGCCGGGAACGCGGGACAGACCAACTACGCCGCGAGCAAGGCGGGAATGATCGGCATGACCAAGTCGCTGGCGAGGGAATTCGCCGCGCGCGGCGTGCGAGTGAACGCGGTGGCGCCGGGCTTCATCCGCACCGTGATGACCGACGCGCTGGCGGAGGACGTCCAGGCGCAGATGAAGCAGGCGATCCCGCTCGGCCGCCTGGGCGAGCCGGGGGACGTGGCCGACGTGGTGATGTTCCTGGTGTCGGATCTGGCGGGTTACGTGACCGGCCAGGTGATCAACTGCGACGGTGGTATGATCACGGCGCGATGAGCGCCGTGCAGGAGGTGAACGACGCAGATGTCGGATATCGAAGCGAAAGTCAAGAAGATCATCGAAGAGAAGCTGTCCGTGAATGCGGATCAGATTACCAACGACGCCCGTTTCGCGGAGGATCTGAAGGCGGATTCCCTGGACACGGTCGAACTGGTCATGGCGCTCGAGGACGAGTTCGGTCTCGACATTCCCGACGAGGAAGCCGAGAAGATCAAGACCGTCCAGAACGCCATCGACTACATCACGTCCAAGGCCGGTTGATCCGGCGACTGGCGGGCGGACCACCTGCCGCCCCTGGCACCCGCGTGGCGGGTTGACGGGGGGTCCGCGCGCGCCGTTGTGCCATGCGCGAACAAGGATCCAGGAGAGTCGTCATCACCGGAGTCGGTCTCGTGACCGGGTGCGGAAACAGCACCGCGGACACGTGGAAGGCCGTCACCGAGGGCCGCAGCGGCACGTCCGCTATCGCGGGCTTCGACGCGTCCGCGTATACCACGCGCATCGCGGCGGAGGTGAAGAACTTCGAGCCGTCGGAGTTCATGGACCTCAAGGATTCCAGACGCACCGACCGGGTCGTTCACCTCGCGATGGCGGCGGCGCGTCAGGCCGTGGCCGGAATCGACTTCGACCGGCTCGACCGCGACCGCATCGGCGTCGTGATCGGGTCCGGCATCGGCGGCATCGCGACCTTCGAGCAGCAGCACGCCATCATGCTCTCGCGTGGTCCCGGCAAGGTCAGCCCGTTCTTCATACCGATGATGATCTCGGACATGACGTCGGGCTACCTCTCCATCGCCTTCAACCTGCGCGGTCCCAATTTCACCACCGTGTCGGCGTGCGCCTCGGGCGGCAACGCCATCGCGGACGCGTTCCTGCTCATCCGGGCCGGTCTGGCCGACGCCGTGCTCACGGGCGGATCGGAGGCGGCGATCACGCCGATGTCGTTCGCCGGCTTCTGCTCCGCGAAGGCCATGTCGCGGCGCAACGACGATCCCGCGCGCGCGTCGCGCCCCTTCGACGCGGAGCGCGACGGTTTCGTAATGGGGGAGGGCGCAGGCATCCTGATGGTTGAGGACCTGGAGCACGCGCGCCGGCGCGGCGCGAAGATCCTGGCCGAGATCGTGGGCATCGGGCTCACCGGCGACGCCTTCCACATGACCTCCCCGGCGCCGAACGGCGAGGGCGCGGTGCGCGCGATGAAGATGGCCCTGGAGGTGGCGGGGATGGAGCCCGGCGCCGTCGATTACATCAACGCGCATGGCACCAGCACCGAGCTCAACGACGCCAGCGAGACCGCGGCGATCAAGCAGGTTTTCGGCGCGCACGCGTACCAGCTGATGGTGAGCTCGACCAAGTCGATGATCGGGCACCAGCTCGGGGCGGCTGCGGCGGTCGAGCTGATCCTGTGCGGGCTCGCTGTCCGCGACGACATCGTCCCGCCGACCATCAACCAGGAGACCCCCGACCCGGCCTGCGACCTCGATTACGTTCCCAACGTCGCGCGTCGCAAGCGCATCGACGTGGCGCTCAGCAACTCGTTCGGGTTCGGCGGTCACAACGTCTCACTCATCGTGCGCCGGTTCCACGACGCATAGCCCCGGATCCATGAGCGGCGTGCTCGGAAGCCTCATTTCGCGACTCGCCGGGTCCCGACGCTCCCAACCGCCGGTCGATCACGCGCGGCTCAGCGCGCTCGAGGCGTCGATCGGACACCGCTTTCGCGACCGCTCGCTGTTGACGGCGTCGCTGATGCATCGTTCGTACTACGCGGGCAGCGAGCCCGGCGGCGCCGGCCGCTCCAACGAGCGCATGGAGTTCCTCGGCGACTCGGTTCTCTCCCTGGTCGTGAACGACTACCTGTATCACCGCTACCCGGACAAGTCGGAGGGCGAGCTGACCAAGATGAAGTCGGTCGTGGTCAGCAAGCAGGTGCTCGCCCACCTTGCCAAGAAGATCAATCTGGGCGTGTTCGTGCTGGTCAGCGACAACGCGCAGCGCGCCGGCGTCAGCACCATGGACAGCGTCCTGTCCGACACGCTGGAAGCGGTGTTCGGAGCGGTGTTCATCGACGGGGGCTTCGACGCGGCGCGGCGCAGCATCCTGAAGGTGCTTCCCGACAACCTCAACGAGGTCGTCTACAAGGAAGAGTCGATCAATTACAAGAGCCTCTTGCAGGAGTATATCCAGGCGTTGCACAAGGTGCCGCCGCGCTATCGCGTGCAGTCGACCACGGGCCCCGATCACGACAAGCAGTTCGTCGTGGAGGTGGTCGTGAAGGGGAACATCCTCGGGCAGGGGGTGGGCAAGACCAAGAAGATCGCGGAGCAGGAAGCGGCCCGCGAGGCCTACCGGCGCCTCACCAACGCTATCACCGGGGGCTAGCGCGCCGCGCCGGGCACGCTTCCTGCTCTGAAGCCACTGCTATGGGCCGTCCCGAAATCAAGATTCCCGCCGCCCCGTACGTGTACGGCGGCGACCGCGAGCGCCTCTGCCGGGATTGCCAGCTCCCGTGCCACCTGGAAGAAACGAGCCCCGACTGCTTCCGTCGTTTCTTCCTGCAGGGAATGCTGCACTGCACCTACTTCGTCTACGGCTACTGCTTCCTCGACCGGCCCGGCTGCGTGTTCGACAACGGCGGAGACCACGACCGTTACTGGCTGGGACTGCTCAATGAGTACTTTCACAACGTGACGGGGCGCGAGGAGAGCGATCCGGAGTTCGCGCGCCATCGCGGCGAGGTGAAGCGGCTGGTGGACGAGACGATCGGCGGGCGCCAGGTCTCGCTGTGCCGGTACTTCGAAGAGTTCTACCACCGTCTGCTGGAGGACGGCGGGGGAATGAGCGAAGACGTGATGGCGCGCCTGGATGAAGGCTACCTGTCGCTGCTCTCCGGGACGTCGCGCAAGCGCTGACGTCAGAACCAGTACGTCCCCTGCACGGAAACCAGCGATGCGCGGTACTGATCGCGCAGGATGTTCGACTCGCGCGAACCGCTGGTAAGGACCCAGGCCGCGTCCACGACGATCCGCGACCGCAGCAGCAGACCCGCGCCGGCTGCGATGCGCGTGCGGCCGGATTCGACCTGCACGCGATCGAGCCGGTCGTTGTCGATCCGGTCGGTCTGCAGGTACCTGAGCGGAGCCGGCGCGTGCTCGAAACCCGCTCGCAGCCGTAACGGCAGGCGCGCCGGACTCCACTCCACCCCGCCTCCGAAACCGACGACGGTGTCCAGGACCGGATCCGTCTCCTGTGTCAGGATGCGGCGGCCGTCGATCGCGGCTTCGCCCCAGTTCACGTAACTGACCTGCGCGGTTACGAGCAACGAGCGCACCGGCACGGCAATCGCGCCGTCGACGCGGTAGGGAATGATGTACTCGGTGCTCACGTCCGTCTCCTCGCGCACGAAAGAGCCCACGTCGTTGTCGACCTGCCGCGTCTCCTCATGCACGCCGACCGAGCGAACATTGATGACGGTGGGGGTGTTGAAGCGGATGCCGACGCTGGCGCGCTCGTGCAGGAAGAGCTGCATTCCGACCTGCGCGCCGTATCCGCTCACGTCGGACGCGATGTCCTCCAGCACGAACGTGTGCTCGGCCGGATCGGTGACGAGCGGCTGCCAATCGTACTGGCGTTGCGTGTCGATGCTCCCGTCCAGCCCGAAGACCGACACGCCCGCGGAGAGCGCGGAGGAGAGATCGGTTCCCACCCCGAGCGAGTACGCGTAGGTCGCCCCGCGCTGCTCCATTTCGAAGGTTTCGGAGCGGCCGTCGGCGGCGTTGTCGCGCGCGTAATCGATCGCGAGGTCGCTCGTGAACGCGCGGTGCACGGAAACGGCGGGCACGAGGCTGCCGCGCAGCACCGGGATGGGGAACGCGACGCCGGCGAAGGCGAGGCGCAGCGCGCCCTGGTCGTCGCCCGTCGCGCCGTTTCCGTAGTCGACGTCGACACGGGAGCCGTCGTACGCGAGCGCGACCCCGCCATGGACCCGCTTGACCCGCGCGAGGCCGGCGGTGTTCAGGACGAGCGCGGTCGCGTCCGTGGCACTGGCCGCGAAGGCGCAGAGCGCACTCGAGCGCACGCCCGGTTCGCCGGGCCGGGTGAAGCCGAGGTCCTCGAACTCGATGGCGCGGTCGGCCGCCTGCCCGCGCGCGGTTCTCATGGCGCCGGGACCGATGGAAGCGAGGGCGACAACGATGAGAATGCACGCGGCGCCGCGGCTGCTCACCCGTCACCGCCGGTGCTGTCGGGAGAGATCCACCAGGGATGGGTGAGGGAATCCCATGGCGGCGGGTCCGAGGCGAGTTTCTCCGGGTGGAGATAGTCGTTGATAGCCCGCGAGGTGTGGCAGCCGGTACAGGACTTGCCCTCCGGTCGCCGGTAATTGAGCGACTCGACACGCGGATGCTGAACCAGGGTGTAGCAGGCCGCCAGAGGCCCGGTGACGGCGGCGGCGAGAAGGAGCAGAATCGCGGCGCGCCCGGACCGGAATTGTCGTATCGTTGTCATGGAAGAGGGCACCTGCTAAACTCAGTGCAGGAAAGGTACTAGGATGGTGGGCCGTAAGGCAAACGCGCATTTGTTGCTGGTGGTTGTATTCGCCTGTGTGGCCGCCGGCCCGCTGGCGGCGCACGCCCAGCGCGCCGGACCGCCCCTCGAGGAGGGCGCGCTGTCGGCTTTCACGCGCGGCGTGTTCCTCCTGGAGAACGGGCGCGCCGACCAGTCCATCGAACCGCTGGAGGAAGCGTGGCGGGCGAGCGGGCACGCGCCCGCCGTGGGCGCCCGGCTGGCGGAGGCGTACTACGCGCTTCGTGACGTCGCGCGAGCGGAACTGATCGCGGACGACGTGCTGGAGACGGATCCGCTGCGCGAGGACGTCCTCCAGTTGAAGGCCCGGCTGTGCTACGCGCGCCGCGACGTGCGGGCCTCCATCGCATACCTGGAGCGGGTACGCGACGTGCGGCCGGCCTCTTTCGAGACGGAACGCCTCCTCGCCAGCCTCTATTCCGAGGTGGGCGAGCGCGACAAGGCGATCGCGGCGCTGGAGAGTTGCGTGCGCATCGAGCCGTCGATCCCGAACCTCCATATTCTCCTCGGCGACATGCTTGCGGAGTCGGGGCGGACGCCCGAGGCGGAGCGCGCCTACCGCGAAGCGCTCGCCCTCGATCCGCTCGATCAGCGCGCGGTGGAGTCGCTCACCGACCTCCTCCAGGCGGACGGCCGTCTCGCGGAGGCGATTCCTCACCTCGAGCGTCTCGCCGCGGAGCCGGATGCGCAGGAATCGGCCGCGCTGGCGCTGGCCGACGCGTACCTGCAGGTGGGACGGGCCGGGGACGGTATCGCGCTCCTCGAGGGCCGGCGCGGTAGCGGACGGCTCGCCCCGGAGGGAGAGATCCTGCTGGGGCGGTTGTATTACGAGGCGGGTCGCAACGAGGACGCGATCCGCATCTTCGAGCCGATGTACGATCACACGGGCCGCAATCCGGAGCTCGCGCGCATCCTGGGCGAACTGCACCTCAAGAACGGCGACGCGGCGCGGGCGAGAACGTATTTCGAATCGGCCATCGCGGCGCAGCCGGATGACTACCGCGGATACCTCGCGCTCTTCTTCGCCCAGTCAGAAGGGCTTTCGCCGGATGGCCCGCGAATCGAAATGAGTGCGGCGGAAGCGGGGGCGCTGCTCTCCACCGCGTCGCGGCTGGTTCCGCGGGGTGACTTCGACGCCAACTACGCGATGGGCATGGCGTTCTCGAGCGTGGATTCGCTCGCGGGGGCGCGCGTCCACCTCGCGCGCGCCAACGAGCTCAAGTCGGGCGACCGTGGCACGCTGTTCAATCTGGCCGCGGTGTCCGAGAAGAGCGGCGATCTCGAGGGCGCGCTGCGCCACCTGGTCGAGCTGCACGCGATCGTTCCCGACGACGCGGCGGTGGCCAATTTCTACGGGTACGTGCTCACGCTGATGAATCGCGATCTGGATAACGCGGAGGCCCTGATCCGATCCGCGCTCGCGAAGGAGCCCGAGAACGGTTACTTCATCGACAGCCTCGGCTGGGTGTTCTACCAGCGCGGCGACTATCGAGCCGCGGCGAATGAGCTCGAGCGCGCGCTCCGCATCCTCGGCGAGGATCCGGTCGTTTTCGAGCACCTCGGGGACGCCTACGCGGCGCTCTCCCGTTTCAAGGACGCGCTGACCGCCTATCGCGAGTCGGACCGCCTGCAGGATGCCAGTCCCAAACTCCGTGAAAAGATCGAGTCGACCGAACGCCGCCTGCAGTAGCGCGCTGCTCGTCGCGGTCGCGCTGACGATCGCCGCGTGCGGGCCGAAGACCGTGGAGACCACGCGCGTCGTGCACGGACGCGAGGGGTGTGCGGCGCTGGACTCCATGCTGGCGCGCGCTCTGCCGTCGCGGCCCTGGCAGTGCGCGGGCCGGGCGACATTCGACGTCGAGGACTACCGCGTGCGCGGGCGCTACCGGCTCACCGCGCGCAGCCGCGACTCCATCGCGTTCGAATTCGAGGGGACGATGCTGCTCGGCGGCCACCGCGAGGATGTCGCGGTGTCGCTCGAGGGTGACACGTTGCGCGTGCTCGATCGCGAGCGCGGCGCCTTCTACGCGGGCCCGGACGTCGACGGACTGATCGAGCGGGGCACCGGCACCCGGGGCGACTGGACCGGGACGGTGCGGGCCGCTGCGGGCTTCACTCCAGCGTGCTCCGAGCGGCTCGAGATGCGTGCCGACGGGGAACACACGAGCGGCCTGATCGACGGGCGCGCGTTCGTGCTGAGGGCGGAGGCCCTGCGCCTGGTCCGGGCGTCGTGGCCCGACCCCACCGCGAGCCGGACCTTCAACGACCGCCTGGACATCCGCTACGAGTGGGATGGGGGCCGGCTCTCGGCCATCACGGTCGCCCTCCCGGTGCGGGGCTGGCGCATCCGCCTGACCGTGGAATAGGCCATGGTCGGCCCCGGCAGGGGGCAAAAACTTGTCCGGGACCGGGAACCCGGCCGGGACGGGCGTGGTATAAGGGGCGTACTTGCGCAAGGAGTGACGGTGCTGACGGATACGAGCCGGGACCGGGCCAGGTGGAAGGACCTCACGGATGAGGAGTTGATGCTCCGCATCCAGGGCGGGGAGACGGACTGCTACGACCTCCTGGTCGAGCGCTACAAGATCCGCCTGTTCAACTACCTGCTGCGCCTCACGGGCAACCGCGACGAGGCCGAGGAGTTCGCGCAGGAGGCGCTGGTCAAGGCGTACATCCACGCGGACAAGTACAAGACGATCGCGAAGTTCTCGACCTGGCTCTACACGATCGCGACCAATCTGGTACGAAACCGCGTCCGGTCCCGATCACGCGCCCCGCAGATCGTCTCGCTGTGGTCGCGGGTCTTCGGGGACGGAGAGGAAGAGCGGGTGATCGACATCCCGGATTCGCAGCGCAATCCGGAGGAAGCGATCAACGACAGTGAACTGAGCGACATCATCGGCGCGGCGATCCAGCAGATCCCGGAGAAGTACCGGACCAGCTTCGTGCTGCGCGAGATCAATGAGATGTCGTATGAAGAGATCGCGGCGGTCACCGGCCTCAAGCTCGGAACCGTGCGATCGAGAATCAACCGGGCGCGCAACCATTTCCGACAGGCGATCGCGCCCGTGCTGGAAAAGGGAATCGATTTCTAGGAGGGATCGAATCCATGAAGTGTAGTCGCGCACAACACCTTCTGTTCGACTTCATCGACGGGTTGAGCAACGAATCGCTCCGCGTCGAGCTGGATCGTCACCTGGGCGAGTGCCCGGCGTGCGAGAAGTTCGCGGCGGAGATGACGAAGAGCCTGTCGCTGCTTCACCGCGCTCCCCTCGCGACTCTCGACGAGAACTTCAACTGGAAGGTCCGTCTCGCGATGCACCGGGAGCGCAACGCGATGCGCTCGGGGGCGGCGACGGCCGGCGCGTGGGCGCGGGCCTGGAACGTTCGCTATGCGGCGGGTGCGGGGATCGCCTTCGCGCTGGTGCTGGTGGCGGGCGCCGGCCTCCAGCGGAGTCTCCGGCTCGACTCGGCTCCGCTCACGGCGTCGACGCCCGTGCTGCAGCAGCAGAGCGCGCCGGCGCGCCACGACGTGGCGACGACCGAGCGGCCGGCCACGACCGGCCGCTCGAGTACGTTGCCGCCGATTCTTTCGACGGGGGGAACGCTCGTTTCAGATGGATCGCAGCGCGGGAGCCTGGTCGGAGACGGAGCGCGGCCCGGCGCGATCGACGATCCCGCCCGCTCGGAGGCGCTCATCGACTCGCTGGTCGAACGCCAGCTCATCCCGCTCGCGCCCGAGGAGCGCGAACGCTACATCCAGCGCCACATTCATCGACTGCAGTCCCGATTGCAGAGCCAGCAGGCCGCTCCCGCGCGCCCGTAGGCGCCGTGAGAGTGCTGCAAGGCCCCGGAGCCGGCCCTGCCCCGTCGGGGGGCAGGGCCGGATTTCTTTTTGCCCGTGTCCGGGCCGGGGGCTATTCTGATCCCGTGAGCAGGTTCTTCACGACAGCGCTCCGGACGGCGTCGTTCGTCGCCCTGGCGGCGAGCGGATGCCGCGAGATTGCCTTCCCGCCGGCGGGATCCTACTCCGAGGTCGACCTCGTGGTGGACGGCGGGCGCAACGGCGAATGGGCGGCGATCCTGGTTCCCCTGATCGCCGTCGAGCGCGACTACTTCGTGTCCACGGAACCCGCGTTCAACATCCTGTCGGTCTCCGCGGAACCCGCCGCAGATCCCCCCACCGTGAAGAACATCGTGCTGTGCGGCGTGCTCGACGGCTCCACCGCCGTCGGCGGACGCATCGCCCACCTGCTCGGGCAGGCCGGCATCGACCGCGTGATGGCCGGCGAAGCGGCGATCCTCAAGAAGGAGAACGTGCCGTTGCCCGGCCAGCTCACGCTGATCATCACCGCGGCGACGGGCGACGCGTTGCGCGACGTATTGCGCGAGCGCGGCGAGGAGATTGCGGAGATCATCGACGCGAGCTGTCGCGAGCGCTTGCGCCGCAGTCTGCTTCAGCGCCGGCGCGCCGCGTTGAGCGAGGAGCTCAGGCGGCGCTGGGGCTTCTTCATCGAGGTGCCCACGGTGTACACGCTGTACGACCAGAGCGAGAGCCCCCCCGGTGTCGAGATCCACCGCGAGTCTCCGCCGCGCGTGCTGGGCGTGTTCTGGAAGGAGTGGGACCACGCGCCGTCGTTGTACAGCACCGACGAACTGTTCGATTTTCGCGCCGATTACGTGCGCCGGCAGTACGACGGCGACCGGATGGAGCGGGACCGCGCGCGTTACGCCTACGTCCGGCTCGGCGACTACACGGCGGTGCGCATGAGCGGATACTGGTACAACGAGGAGTACTCCATGGCGGGAGGTTACTACGAGACGTTCTTCGTCTGGGACAAGGAGGCAAAGCTGTTGTGGGCGGTGGACGGGTTGGTCTACGCTCCCGGCCGGGAGAAGACCTCGCTCGTGCGCGAGCTGCACGCTCTCGCCGAGACGTTCCGGTACGACTAGGGGCGCGCATGCCTTGGCACGGATGGTGCATTGCCCGTGCGGATCGCAACGCCAGTACCTGGATGAGGCAGAGCTCCAAGATACTGTAGAACAATAAGTTACGCGGAAGGCCGCGGCCGGCGCCGATGCCGGGGAACGGCTTGAAACACGCCATCGACCCTGGTGGCTGTCCGGCGTGCGGACCGGAGTCGCCCGAATGACACAGCCCTTCGAGATCCAGCATCCCGAGATCGACGAACTGTTCGATCGCTACCGCCGCGCGCCGCAGAGCACCGTCTTCGCGCCGCTCGCCGACGCGTGTCGCAAGGCGGGGATGATCGAGGAGGCGCTCGACATCTGCCGCAAGGGGCTCGAGTCGAACCCGCGCTACGCGAGCGGTTACGTGGTGCAGGGCAAGTGCCTCTACGACGCCGACCGGCCCGGGGAGGCGGAGGGCGCGTTCCGCAAGGTGCTCGCACTGGACGCGAAGAACCTCGTCGCCTTGAAGTTCATCGGGATCATCCTCTCCGAGCGCGGCGACAACGGCGCCGCGCGCGCCTGCTTC
>DASTOO010000389.1:0-4217 GCA_035762505.1 Candidatus Krumholzibacteriia bacterium | reverse complement strand
GAAGGGCGCGTCGGTGTTCCTGAAGATGGCCGCGGAAGCCCGCGCCAAGGTGGGCGCGGAGGACTTCGACGTGTACTACAACACCGGTGTCGCGCTGTACAACCAGCGCCAGGAGGATCCCAACGCGACCAACGAGGCCATCTCGTACTACGAGAAGGCGCTCCTGCTGACGCCGGACGAGCCGACCACGACGTTCAACATCCTCGTGGCCTACTACTCGATGAAGGACTTCACGAACTCCGCCCTGTGGGGCGAGAAGTTCGTCCTGCTGAAGCCCGACGACTGGCGCGGCTGGCAGCTCCTGTCCCAGACGTACGGCGAACTGGGCGAAAAGGACAAGCAGAACCAGGCGGGGAAGCGCTACGAGGAGTTGCGTTCCGCCGAGACAAACGCGCAGCAGCAGTAGCGCGAGGTGCTGTGCCGCCGGGTCTTGTGGAACGCGTCTTGCATTCCCCATGACCCGGCGGCGCGGAAGTCCTCCCCGGGCGACGCCTCGAACGCACACCAGGCCTGACTCTCGAAGCGAAGACCAACGAATTCCGGAACGAAATCAATCCGTGCCCATGTGGCTGATTTGTAATCAATTCACCAGCGGAGTGTTGTCTCCGTTGACAGTGCCAACCTCTACCATTCGGGTTAGTTAAGCACCCGACCCCGCCATCGTGTCATCTATCGGAGCAAAAAGAATGGATATCGCGGAGTTGAAGGGGAAGACCATCTCCGAGCTGCTGGACGTCGCCATTGCCCTCGAGATCGAGGGTTCCAGCAGCATGCGCAAGCAGGAGCTGATCTTCAAGATTCTCGAGGCCCAGACTCAGCAGAACGGGCTCATCTTCGCCGAAGGCGTTCTGCAGGTCCTTCCGGAGGGTTACGGCTTTCTCCGCTCGCCGGACTACAACTATCTCCCGGGCCCGGACGACATCTACGTCTCGCCGTCGCAGATCAAGAAATTCGATCTGCGCACGGGCGATACCGTGTCGGGGCAGATTCGCAGCCCGAAGGATTCGGAACGCTACTTCGCCCTCCTTCGCGTCGAGGCGGTGAATCACGAGCACCCCGACGTCGCCAAGACGAAGCCTTTCTTCGACAACCTGACGCCGCTGTATCCGCAGGAGGCGTTCAACCTGGAGCACGATCCCGAGGATCTCTCCACCCGCCTCATCAACCTGATCTGCCCGATCGGCAAGGGACAGCGCAGTCTCATCGTGGCGCAGCCGCGTACCGGCAAGACGATCCTCCTCCAGAAGATCGCCAACGCCATCACGGCCAACCACCCCGAGGTGTATCTGATCGTGCTCCTCATCGATGAGCGTCCGGAAGAAGTGACGGACATGGAGCGCTCGGTGAAGGGCGAGGTCATCAGTTCCACCTTCGACGAGCCGGCCGAGCGCCACGTGCAGGTCTCCGACATGGTGATCGAGAAGGCCAAGCGCCTGGTCGAGCACGGCAAGGACGTCGTGATCCTGCTCGACTCCATCACGCGACTCGCCCGCGCGCACAATGCGGTGGTGCCCCACTCCGGGAAGATCCTCTCCGGCGGTGTCGACTCCAACGCGCTGCAGCGCCCGAAGCGCTTCTTCGGCGCGGCGCGCAATATCGAGGGCAACGGCAGCCTCACCATCATCGCGACCGCGCTGATCGAGACCGGGAGCCGCATGGACGAGGTCATCTTCGAAGAGTTCAAGGGCACCGGCAACATGGAGCTCGTGCTCGACCGGCGCCTCTCCGACAAGCGCGTCTTCCCCGCGGTGGACATCTTCAAGTCCGGCACGCGCAAGGAAGAACTGCTGATCGAGAAGAAAGACCTGGACAAGATCTGGATTCTGCGCAAATTCTTGAACGACAAGCCGCTGATGGAGGCGATGGAATTCCTCCTCGACAAGCTTGGCAAGACCAAGACCAACGCGCAGTTCCTGAAGTCGATGAATGCGTGATTCTATGGCGACTTCGCCATAGTGCAGGCAGAATGCCCCTTCCGCCCGGGAGGGGCGTTCTGTTTATTAGTACCTGGAGGAATGACACATGAGACAGACCAGGCTTTTCACGATTCTGGGGGTCCTGTCCCTGCTCGCCCTGACCGGCGGCACCGAGACCACCAGCGGCATTCTCTACAACCGCAACGGCCAGTACAACGAGGCCATCAAGATCCTGACCAAGGCGCTCGAGGACAATCCCAAGGACTGGGAGGCGCACTTCCAGATCGGTTACTCCTACAGCCAGCTCGACAGCGTGGCGCTGGCGTACACGCACTTCATGACCGCCAGGGAGCTGAACCCGAAGAAGGCCAGGGACATCGACAACAACGTGCAGAGCAACTACGCCAAGCACTACAAGCTCGGCCAGGGTGCGTTCGGCCGGCAGTACTACGCCACCGCGGCGCATGAGTTCGGGATGGCCTCGCTGGCGGATCCGATGCAGTCGGCCTCTCACTTCAACCGGGCGGTGGCGTTCTCGCGCCTCGCCGAGACGGATTCCACCTACGCGCCGCAGACGCTGACGGAGGCCGATCGCGCGCTCGAACTCACCGACCCGACCGACCCGAACTACCCGAAGGCGCTGGCACTGGTGGGTCGCCAGCTCGTCGCGCTGGATCGGGTTGACGAAGCACCGGCCCGCTTCGAGCGGTTGATCGCGGAGACCCCGGCGAGCTTCCCGGAGCTGGAGGAGATCGGCAACGACGCGCTGAACCGGAAGCAGTGGCACGGCGCGGCGGTGTTTCTCAAGATGACCTCCGAAGCCCGCACCGCGGCCGGCGAGGAGAGCTTCGACGTCTACTACAACACCGGGGTGGCGCTCTACAACATGGGCCGCGACGCGGAAAAGGATCCCGCCGCCGCGGAAGCCGCCGTCAGCCATCTCGACGAGGCGATCGTGTTCTACCAGAAGGCACTGACGCTGCGCGAGGACGATCCGCAGACGGTTCTCAACATTGTCGCGGTGACGGTCGTCAAGAAGGACTGGGCCGAGGCGTCGTTGTGGTGCGAGAAATACGTCACGGTGAGCCCGGAGGATCCGAGGGGCTGGCAGTTCCTGGCGCGGATCTACAACGAGCTGGGCGACAAGGACAAGGCGCTCGACGCAACCAAGCGCTACGAGCAGCTGCGCAACCAGACGACGGAATAACGTCAGGCGAAGCGGAGCGTGGCCTTGCTCGAACGCCGCACGACGGCTTCCTCCATCTGTTCGCAGATGTCGTCGATGCGCCGGATGATGTCGTCCAGTCGGCCGATGCCGGCGGCCCAGGTCTGCGGGTCCTGTTTCTCCTGGCTGACGACGAGGTCGAGCAGCGCCACGCCGAACGCGTGTTGCGCTGATTCCAGCCGTTCCAGCAGCGCGCGCAGTTCCGGCGCGTAGAAACGGACCAGCATCTTCAGCCGGGTGAGCGGAACCGTCTCCGGCGTCCTGATCGCCTGGCCCGGGCGGCGCGCCACGACGTACATGTACGTGTCCACGCACGCCTCGCGGAACTCGCTGATGGACTCGAACAGCTCCTCGAGCTTCGCGCGCAGGATGGTCCGCCGCTCCCACCCCTTGTTCCAGCGGAACTCGTAGCGGGCGTTGATGTAGCTGGACACGGCGACGACGATGCCGCCGACCAGCGCGCCGACGAATCCAATCCATGCCGCACCCATGACGTGTCCATCCTGATCCCTTGCGGGACCTCACAGGCTGCCCTTTTCTGCTTCCGGGGACGCACCACTGGAATATACGCAGTCGGCGCAAGCGCCGCGCGCCGCGTTCGTCACGCGCTTCCGGCGGTACGATCCGCACGGAACGACAGGGTATCGCGAGCAACGCATGGAAACGCGCGCGAATCTGTTGCGCGCCGGATGGCGCGACGGTAGTCTCCCGGCATGCCGCCGGGACTCTTCGAGCACGGCCTCTTCGTCGTCGTCACCGTTCTGCTCCCGCTGTGGGCGGTCCGGCAGCATCGGCGGCTTCTGAGCGGTCTCGACGCGGGCCACACGGACGCGCGCGTCGGCGCCTATCGGCAGACCATCGCCGTGGAATGGTCGCTGGCCGCGCTGGTAGTCGTGCGCTGGTTCGTCACCGGCGCCGCCGGACGCATGCTCGGCGGTGGGGACGCGGGAGGACTGGCGTGGTGGATCGGCGTCGCCCTAGTGCTGCTCACGTGCGCGTTTCTCGTGTTCCAGACCGTTGCGATCCTGCGACGGCCGGACAAGCTCGCGGAGCTGCGCGGGGAGTTCAAGCAGCTG
>DASTOO010000388.1:0-11337 GCA_035762505.1 Candidatus Krumholzibacteriia bacterium | reverse complement strand
GAGAAGCACGCCGCCGGCACCGAGCGCGCCCGCCACCGCGGGAACATCCACACCGGTCGCGAGGTCGACGACGCGCAGGCCGAGTATCTCGGCGCCCCTCACGTTGGGATGCCTGTCCGCGCGGCGCAGCAGCCTGTCGGTGACGCCGTCCGGAATGTGACGCGCCACGAACGCGAGCGCGTCGCAGCACTCCCGGGCGAGACGCTGGAAGAGGAACATTTCCTCGAGCGTGCACGTGGCGGAGAGCAGGATGACGCCCTTGTGCGCGCCGGGGGCGTCCGCAATGCCGGCGGGGCTGAATCCGAGCAGCGCGCGTACCGCGGCAATCGCCTCCTGCTGCGAGCACGTGAACGTCTCCCCACCCTTGCGCACGAAGGGCGCGTGGATGCGGTCGGCGTTGACGAACTGGTAGTTGAGCCGGCCCTCGTCGCACGCCCAGTAGCCGTTGACGTGCGGATTGTGGCGCGGGCGCATGCGGTAGATCTTGTCCTTCTTGGTCTGGATCTGCATGCTGCAGCCGCGCGCGCAGGTCGTGCACACGGAGTTCGTGTTCTTGAGGGACCACGTGGCCGAATCGAAACGGAAGTCCTTGGCGGTGAGCGCGCCCACCGGACACAGGTCCACCGTGTTCAGCGAGTACGGGCTCGTCACTTCCCGGCCCGGGAAGGTCGTGATGTACGCCTCGTGGCCGCGGCCCGCGATGAAGAGCTGCTCCTCGCCGGCGACGTCGCGCAGGAAGCGCACGCAGCGGTCGCACAGCACGCAACGCTCCTGGTCCAGGATCATGGTGGGGCCGATATCCTTCGCCTTGTCCTTCCTGAAGCGCGTGAAGTCCTGGCGGCCGTTCTGGAGGTCGTGATCCATGTAGTAGTTCTGGAGCGTGCACTCGCCCGCCTTGTCGCAGATGGGACAGTCGAGCGGGTGGTTGAGCAGGAGCATCTCCTCCACCGACGCGCGCGCGCGCTTGGCCGCGGCGCTGTGGGTGTCGACCACCATGCCTTCCGTCACCACGATCTTGCACGAGATCCCCAGCCGCCCACCGCGCTCGGTGACGAACTCCACCTGGCACATGCGGCAGTTGCCGTCGGGGCCGAGGCCGGGGTGATAACAGAAGTGCGGGATGTCGATCCCGTGGTCGGCGCACACGTCGATCAGCAGCGCGCCGTCCGCGGCCTGTATCTCCCGGCCGTTCACCGTGATGTTGACCGGCATTACATCGCCCCCGCTTCCAGGTTGACGCCGCCCGGGTGGAGCCTGCGCTCGGGCGGATTGGCCTTGTCGATGTACGCCTCGAACTCGTGGCGGAACTTCCTTATGTAGCTCGCCGCCGGGATCGCGGCGGAATCCGCGAGCACGCACACCGTGCGGCCCATCATGTCGGGACAGATCGAGAGAAGCAGATCGATGTCCTCCACGTGTCCCTTGCCGCGCCGGATGCGGCTCACGATCTCGTGCATCCAGTACGTCCCCTCGCGACACGGCGGACACTGCCCGCACGACTCGTGCGCGTAGAAGCGCAGCACCACTTCCAGCGCCTTGACCACGCAGGTGTCCTCGTCGAGCACCATGATCGCGCCCGAACCCACCATGGAGCCGGCCGCGGCGATGGACTCGTAATCGAGCTTCACCGCGCGCGCCTCGTCGGCGGTGAGAATCGCGGACGAGGAACCGCCCGGGATGACCGCCTTGAGCTGCTTGCCGTCCTTGACGCCGCCCGTGGACGTCTCGATGAAGTCCCACAGGTTGACACCGAACTCGCTCTCGTAGACGCCGGGCCGCTCCACCATCCCGCTGATCGAGAAGAGCATGGTGCCCTTGCTCTTCTCCGTTCCGATGGCCGCGTACGCCGACGCGCCGTGTTCCATGATCCACGGCAGTGCCGCGAGCGTCTCCACGTTGTTCACGACCGTCGGGCAGCCGAACACGCCCACCACCGCCGGGAACGGCGGCTTGGGGCGCGGCTGGCCCTTCTTGCCCTCGAGCGACTCGATGAGGCCGGTCTCCTCGCCGCAGATGTACGCGCCGGCGCCCCTGTGCACCACCACGTCCAGGTCGAAGCCGGAGCCCTGGATGTTCTTTCCGAGCCAGCCGTTGGCGTACGCCTCCGCCACCGCGGCGCTGAAGCGCGCGATCGGGAAGTCGTACTCGCCCCGGACGTAGACGTAGGCGGTGTGAATCCCGACCGCGTAGCAGCACGTGATGATGCCCTCGATGAGCGCGTGGGGATCATGCTTCAGGATCAACTGGTCCTTGAACGTCCCCGGTTCGCCCTCGTCGGCGTTGACGCACAGGTACTTGGGCTTGTCGGTCGACTTCGGAACGAAACTCCACTTCATCCCCGTGGGGAAGCCAGCTCCCCCGCGGCCGCGAAGCCCCGAGCGCTTGACCTCGTCGATCACATCGTCGGGCTTCATCCCGAACATCTTCGGAAGCGTGCGGTAGCCGCCGCTGGCGACGTACGCCGCGAGCCGGTGGTTGTCCGGGTTGTCGAAACGCATGCTGATGATGGGCGGTGTCATGGTCGTTTCGTTCTCAGCGGTCGAAGTCCTCGGAGGCCGGATCGCGCCCTTCGCGGCAGGCGTCGATGATGCGCTCGAGCTTGTCCACCGTGAGGTTCTCCCAGTAACGGTTGTCCATGCGCATCACGGGCGCCGCACCGCACGCGCCCAGGCACTCGACCATCTCGACGCTGAACTTGCCGTCGGCCGTCTTCTCGCCCGCGCCGATGCCGAGCTTCCGCTCGATCATGGTCTGGAGATCATCGCAGCCGCGCATGGTGCAGGTGAGGGTCCGGCACACCTGGAGGTGGTGCTTCCCGACCGCTTCGGTCTTGAACATCGTGTAGAACTCGACCACGGCGAACACGGTCACCGCCGGCTGCTCGAGCCGCTCCGCCACGTACTCCATGGACTCCACGGTGAGGTGGCCTTCCTGCTCCTGCGCCAGCCACAGCGCGGGCAGCACCACGGCGCGCCTGGTCGGGTACTTCGGCAGCAGCTCCTGGAACCGCTTTTCGTTCTCCGGCGAGAACGCGAAGGGCTTGCCGGTGGACGCGATGGCGTGGGATCCGTGCGACATGGCTATCGATCCAGCTCCCCGGCGATGACGTTCAGGCCGCCGAGGATGGCGACGATGTCCGCCACCATGCCGCCCTCGATGAGGAATTTCAGCGTGTTCATCGCGTAGAAGCACGGCGGGCGCACCTTGATGCGGTACGGGTGGCCGCTGCCGTCGCTGATAATGTAGAAGCCGAGCTCGCCGTTGGGCGTCTCGATGGCGTCGTAGATGCGCCCCGGCGCCGGCTGGACGCCGTCGATCACCAGCTTGAAGTGGTTGATCAGCGCCTCCATCGAGGTGTGCACCTTTTCCTTGGGCGGCAGCACCACGCGCTTGTCGTCCACGATCACGGGGCCGTCGGGAATCATGTCGATCGCCTGGCGGATGATCCTGAGGCTCTCGTTCATCTCCTCGATGCGGCACATGACGCGGTCGTACACGTCGCCGTTCACCCCGACCGGCACGTCGAAGTCGAAGTTCTCGTAGCCGTAGTAGGGGCGCACCTTGCGCAGGTCGAGGTCCGCGCCGGTGGCGCGCAGACACGGACCCGTCCAGCCGAAGTTGATCGCGTCTTCCCGGCTGATCATGCCGACGCCGCGCGTGCGGTCCATGAAGATGCGGTTCTTCTCGATAAGGCCGCGCACGTCGGAGATCGCCCTGGGGATGTCCTTGATGACGGCCTTGACGTTCTCGCGCCATCCCTGCGGGAGGTCCCACGCGAGCCCGCCCACGCGCGTGTAGCTGTAGGTCAGGCGGGCGCCGGTCAGCGCCTCCAGCAGGTCGTTCAGGCGCTCGCGCGCGTTGAAGAAGTACCAGAAGTTGGTGAGCGCGCCGATGTCGACGATGTTGGCTCCGCAGCAGATCATGTGATCCATGATGCGCTGGATCTCCATGATGATCACGCGGATCATGATGGCGCGCGGCGGGATCTCGAGGCCCATCATCCGCTCGACCGCCTTGCAGTAGCCCACGTTGTTGGTGAGCCCGCTGCAGTAATTCAGCCGATCGGTGTACGGAATCACCTGGTTGTACTGCTTGATCTCGACGATCTTCTCGAAGCCGCGGTGCAGATAGCCGATGTCGACGCCGGCCTTCTCCACCGTCTCGCCGTCGAGCCGGCAGTAGACGCGGAAGGTCCCGTGGGTGGCGGGATGGGTCGGCCCGATGTTGATGAACATCGGCTGCGTGTTGATGTCGGGCAGCGTCAGGCCCTCGTTGAAGTCGTCTTGCGAGGGATCGACGTCGTGGTCGAAGTCCTGCGCGGAATACCGCGGGCGCTCCTCGCCTTCGCGCGGGATGAAGTCCTTGATGTCGACGTTCCTGGGGTCCGGCATGGTCTATCGCGGCTCGTTCAGTTCCTCGCTCATGTCCGACGTCGACGAACACCACTGCCCCGCCATGATCGGGTAGTCCTTGCGCAGCGGGTGTCCTTTGAACTCGTGGTGCGTCAGCAGTCTCTTCAAACACGGGTGCCCGACGAAGTTGAAGCCGAACATCTCGAACGCCTCGCGCTCCGCCCAGTTGGCCGAACGCCACAGGTCGGTCGCGGTGGGGACGTCCATGTCCAGCTCGGCCACCGGCACCTCGACCCGCAGGCGGACGTTGTTCGGAACCGAGTACAGCATATAATTGAGCTCGAAGCGCTCGCGGAACGAGGGCAGGTTCATGCAATCCACGCCCGCCATGTCCATGAGCAGGTCGAAGGCCTTCTCGTTCCTGAGATGGGCGAGCACCTCGTGGATGGCCAACTTGTCGACGACGATCGTGCAGTCGCCGAAGGACCGGTCGACGTCGATGATCCTCGCGCCGAAGCGGTTCTTCAGGTCGGCGACGATTGCGTCGTGCTGGGCGGTTTCGCTGCTTGCCACGGGGTTGCCTAGTCCTGGTTGTCGCGGAGCTTCTCGACGACTTCGTGCCGGCGCGGGGTGCCGCGCCTGGGCACGGGTTCCTTCTCGATCCGCTCCTGCAGCTTCAGTATGGCGTCCATGATCGCCTCCGGACGCGGCGGGCAGCCGGGGATGAACACGTCGACCGGGATGATCTGCTCGATCCCCTGCACGGTCGCGTAGTTGTCGTAGAAGCCGCCCGAGCATGCGCACGCGCCCATCGAGATCACGTACTTGGGTTCCGCGATCTGGTCGTAGATGCGCTTCAAGACCGGCGCCAGCTTGTAATTGATGGTCCCGGCGACGAGGATCACGTCCGACTGGCGCGGCGAGAAGCGCACCAGTTCGGCGCCGAAGCGCGAGATGTCATAATCGCTCGACACCACACCCATGAACTCGATGGCGCAGCACGCCGTCCCGAACGGCAGCGGCCACAGCGAATTCTTGCGCCCCCAGCGGACGATCTCGTCGAGGCGCGTGGTGATGATGCCGGTCTCATCCTTCGTGATCGGGTTGAGGAGGTCCTGCTTTATTCCCATTCCAGCGCTCCTTTTTTCCAAACATAGAACAACCCGAGGAGCAGCACGGTGAGAAAGATCGCCATTTCGACGAGTCCGAACACGCCGAGCTCACGGAACAGCACGGCCCACGGATAGATGAAGACCGCCTCGATGTCGAAGATGATGAAGAAGAGCGCCACCAGGAAAAACCGGACCGAGAACCGGTGTCGCGTGTCCCCGAGCGACTCGACGCCGGATTCGAACGGCGTCATCTTGCGCGGACTGGGCTGGCGCGGCCCCGTGACGCCCGCGATCCCCAGCATGATGAGCGGGATCATGACCGCCAGCAGAAAGAGCACCAGCACCGGGACGTATTTCAGGGCAAGCGTCATGTCGTCGGCAACGCGGGCGTTGGTTTTGGGATGATCCGGACCGGCGTGAACCCTTTGTAACCAATTTCACAAAGGCTTCCGCATGAAATTACCCGAATCCCCCGGGGGTGTCAACGCGGAACCCGGGACCCCGGGATGCGCGGTTTCGCGGCTGTGGCGCGGGGGCGCCGCGTGGTAGAGTGGGGCGTCCAGGGGGGACCGGTCGAACGTCACAACATAATGAATTTAAATAGATTAGGTATTTTCATGCGTGCGCCGGTCGCCGGGAACGTGAAAACGCGGCTGGTGCCTCCGCTCACGCCGGAGGGCGCCCGGGACATGTATCTCGCTTTTTTGCAAGATGTCACGGCGAAACTCCGGGGCACGCGCCTGCGTCCCACCGTGTTCCTCTCGGGCGGCCGGCCGGCGGACCTGGGGTCCCTCTTCCCAGCCGCCTGGCCGGTGGACGAGCAACACGGCGAGACCCTCGGGGACCGCCTGGCGAACGCCTTCGGAACGCTGCTGGAGACGCCGGGCGCCCGGGCCGTGATCATCGGCTCCGACAGCCCCGATCTCCCGCTCGTCCACGTGAAGCGCGCGTTCCGGCTGCTCAAGCACCGCGACGTCGTCCTCGGGCCCACCATGGACGGCGGGTATTACCTCATCGGACTGCGCGCCCCGGCGCCGTCGCTGTTCCGCGATATCCCGTGGGGCAGCGCCGCCGTATTGGAGCGGACCGTGCGCGCCGCCCGCGACGCCGGCCTCGCACTCGGGCTGACACCTCCCTGGTACGACGTCGACGACGCCGCGTCGCTGGCGCTGTTGCGCTCGCTGTGCGCAGCGCGCCGTGTCGCCGGCGGTGAGCGCCTCGTGCACACCGAGCGCTTCTTCGATTCGCCCGGCGCCGGAGACTGACGCGTGTTCCCGCTCAAGGACCACAACCCGACGCTGCGCACGCCGGTGGTGACGATCGCGCTGATTGCGATCAACCTGCTCGTGTTCGGCTACGAGCTGCTGCTCGGGGATGCGCTCGGGAGCTTCGTCGCCGCGTACGGCGCGGTGCCGTACGAGATCACCCACTTCGCCGACCTGGTGGGTTCCGCCTACGGCCCCTTCGACCACTCGCCGGGCCCGCCCATCATCCAGCTGACGCTGGTGACGTCGATGTTCATGCACGGGAGCGTCATGCACATCATCGGCAACATGCTCTACCTGTGGATCTTCGGGAACAACGTGGAGGATCTGCTGGGGCGCGGGCGCTTTCTCTTCTTCTATCTCGTGTGCGGGATCGTGGCGGGCCTCGCGCACATCCTGGTCAATCCGACGTCCACCATTCCCACCGTGGGCGCCAGCGGCGCGGTGGCGGGGGTGCTCGGCGCGTACATGGTGGCGTACCCGCGCGCGCGTGTGCTGACCGCGGTGTTCATCCTCTTCTTCATCCGCCTGGTGGAGATGCCCGCGGCGATCCTGCTGGTGTTCTGGTTCGTGATGCAGTCGTTCCAGGGATTCCTTTCGCTGGGCGTGCGCGAGTTGTCGGGGGGTGTCGCCTGGTTCGCGCACGTCGGCGGCTTCATCGCCGGGGTGGCCGGGGTTCGGCTGCTGGCAGCCGGCGCACTGCGGGCGCAACGCGCGCGACGGCCGGGATGGCCCGGCAGTTCGGATTAGGCCGGGGGACTACGGGAAGAGCCGGAAGGGGCGGTTGGGCATCTCGCGGAACGCGCCGTTCAGGTGATGGATGTCGCCCAGGAGATCGACGCGCGCGCGGCCCTGGGGAAACAGGACGCGCGTCACGGATGCGTTGCGGATCTTGAACTGCCAGAGGTCGTCGAGCTTCATCCCGAGCAGCGCCGTGAGGTAGACGCAGATCACGCCGCCGTGGGTGACCACCGCGATCTCACCCGCGGGGTGCGCCTGCAGGATTCCCTTCATCTCGCGCACGACGCGGCGCCGGAACTGCCCCACGGTCTCGGCCCCGGCGATCCGGACCGCGCTGGGTTTGTGAAACCACAGGTGGACCTCCCGCGGGTAACGCTTGCGCAGCGTCGCGGCCGTGAGCCCCTCCCAGGTTCCGAGATTGATCTCGCGCAGGCCCTCGCGCGCGCTCACCTCGACGCGGTCGCCGAGCGCGATACGCGCCGTCTGCAGGGTGCGGCGCGACGGGCTGGCGTACGCGGCGACGAATTCGACGTAGCCGAGCCGCTCGCCGATGCGGCGCGCCTGGGTGTGCCCGAGCCGGCTCAGGTTCGACTCGCTGTGGCCCTGCACGCGCCCGACGCGGTTGAAGCCGGTCTCGGCGTGACGGATGAGATACAGCACCTGCATGGTCCCGGCATAGTAATGTGCGCCGCCCCCGCGCGCAACGCACGCCGTTGCCCGATTCGGTGTGTCGTCGTATCCTCCCCCGATGATCCCGATCGTTCCTGAAGCCCTCGAAGCCTACGCGGCCGCGCACTCGTCGCCGGAGCCGGCCCTGCTCGCCGGGCTGGCCGCCGAGACGCGCGCCGCCATGAAGGATCCCCAGATGATGGTCGGGCATTCCCAGGGTGTGTTCCTCCGGCTCCTCGTCCGACTGATGGGCGCGCGGCGCGTCCTCGAGATCGGGACGTTCACCGGCTACAGCTCGCTCTGCCTGGCCGAAGGACTGCCCCCCGGCGGGAGTCTCGTCACCTGCGACGTGGACCCGCGCGCCACCGCCATCGCGCGTCGCTACTGGGCCCGCAGCGCGCACGGCGCGAAGATCACGCTCGAATTGCGGCCCGCGCTCGAAACCATCAAGGCGATGCCGCCGTCCGCCCCGCCGTTCGACCTCGTGTTCATCGACGCGGACAAGCAGAACTACATCCATTACTGGGAGGCGTGCGTGCCGATCGTGCGTCCCGGCGGCGCGCTCCTCGCCGACAACGTGCTGTGGAGCGGGCGGGTGCTCGCGCCGAAGGAGAAGGACGACCACGCCATCGTCGCGTTCAACGAGCACGTCGCGCGCGACCTTCGGGTGGAGCAGGTCGTGCTGTCGATTCGCGACGGCGTCACCATCGCGGTGAAGCGCTGACCGTCGGGCGCGCGAAAGGAGTCCGGTTGTCACAATCATCCATGTCGAAGCCGGCCGCGTGGCTCCGCGCCGCGCGCCTGGAGTTTCACCCCATCGTCCTGCTCATGCTCGGCGCGGGAGCGGCCGCCGGCGCGCTGGACGCGCGGAGCTTCGACCCGCTGCGCGCGCTCCTCGCCTGGGCCTGCCTCTTCCTGATCCAGTTCGCCGCGGTGCTGACCAACGAGCACTTCGACTTCCCGGGCGACATGGCCAATCGCAGCGCCGGCCGCTTCAGCGGCGGCTCACGCGTGATCGTGACGGGCGCATTGACGCACGACGAAGTCCTTCGCGCCCTCGCCATCAGCATCGCCCTGCTGGGAGCCGCGTCGGGCCTGCTCCTCGCGGTGATGCCGCACGAGGCTCGCATTACCACGCTGGTGCTGATTGCACTGGGGGTCGCGCTCGGGCTGGGGCACACCGCGCCCCCGCTCAAGCTGGGCCACCGCGGCTTCGGCGAGATCAACGCCGCCTTCACCCTCGGCACCTTTCCCGCGCTCACCGGCTGGGTGACGCAGGGCGGCGCGGTCGCCGATCCCACGCCCTGGCTCATCAGCATGCCGGCCTTCTGTGCGCTCCTCGGAAGCCGGACCCTGGCCGGCATTCCCGACGTCCGCGCGGACATGACGCTCGCGCGGCGGACGTACGCCGTCATCTTCGGGGCCCGGGGAGCGGCGGCCGTCGCGGTCTTCGCGTTCCTCACGGCGAGCCTCGCCGGCGTGCTGCTGTGGCAGGACCGGATCGTGCCGGGCCGTTTCGGGGCCGCGTACCTCGTCACCGTTCCCCACGCCACGGTCCTTTCCTGGCTGGTGATCGCCCGGGCGCGGGGCAGCTCCGACGAGCGCCGGCTGGACGGGATCCTCATCAATTCGCTCCTGTTCACGCTCTGGTTCGGCCTGATCCCGTGCGTGTACTTCCTGCGCCTCGTGCGCGGGTGACGGCTCCGCACATCGGGCTCGACGGGATTCCCCGGTTGTGCCCATACTCCCACCCATGAACGCGCGACGGGGACAAGCATGATCGGGACGATCTTCCGGGTGCTCATCGTGTTGATCGTGGTCGTGGCGATCACGGGATTCATCGGCCTGTTCATCATGGCCGGTGTCGCGAGCACGCACGACGTGGTTGCGATTCCCGTTCCCGCCGACAGCTACCTCGCCACCATGAAGTCCGATCACGCGAGCGCCTTCCAGGTTCCGCTCGACAACAACACCTATCGCGACATCGATCGCGTGGCGGAGGAGGCGTTCCGCCTCGGCGGCAAGGAGGTCTATCGCGGCGAGAAGGAGATCGTGTACGAGGGTTATCGTGGCGGCCTGCGCTATTTCACCTCCTATATACTCGACAAGGAAGCCACGCCCAACACGCTGACCCTGGTGACGCTCGTCCGCGTGCACGGGCCCCGAAGCGGCCATCTCCTGCGCGCGCTCCGCCCCGTCCACAGGCGCCTGGCACCGTATCTTCTCGACCGCATGGCGCAGGCCGCCTCGAGTTGACCGGAGAGGCCCGGTTGCGCGTCCGGGCCCCAGTGGTTATCATCGGGGCGAACCTCGCGGCGCCCGGTGTAGAAGTCGTTGTGAATCCGGTGCGACCCATCACCCTTCTCCTGACATTACATATGAGAAAAAGACTGATTGCGGTGCTGCTCCTGCTGGCCGCGCCCGTGTTCGGTTTCGCGCCGGGCGCGCGCGCCATCGACCTCGTCCCGGATCCGTTCGCCGAGCCGGTGACGGCGGCCGGCTTCGTCTCCCTCTCCAACGTGCCGCAGGGCGGGAACGCGCAGATCGCCATCGAGATCAAGATCCGCGAGCCGTGGCACATCAACGCCAACAAGGTCACCGAGGACTTTCTCGTTCCCACCGACGTCGTCTTCGAGCTGCCCGCCGGCGTGACCCTGCGCGGCGTGGTGTATCCCGCCGGCAAGGAATTGAAGCTCGACTTCGCCGAGTCGGCGCTGCGCCTGTACGACGGCACGGTGCGCGTGGGCGCGGTCGTCGACGTGGACGCCGCGGCCGCGATCGGCGAGACGACGGTGACGGCCCGCGTAACGTACCAGGCGTGCGACAACGAGAAGTGCCTGCTCCCGCAGACGATCGACGTCGCGATCCCGCTGCGCATCTCCTCGCCGCGCGAGTCGGTCGATCTCGCCAACGCGGAGATCTTCGACACGATCGATTTCTCCTCGATCGCGAGCGTCTCGGCCGCGGGCGAGGGCGACAATGCGCTGGAGAGCGCCATCGCGAAACGCGGGCTCTTCTTCGGCTATATCCTCGTCTTTCTGGGCGGCCTCGCGCTCAACCTGACACCGTGCGTGTATCCGATGATACCGATCACGGTGAGCTACTTCGGCGGCCAGTCGCGCGGCCGCGGCTCGCGCACGGCGCTGCTCGCGTTGCTGTACCTGCTCGGCATGGCCACGATGTACTCCTCGCTGGGGC
>DASTOO010000387.1:0-17740 GCA_035762505.1 Candidatus Krumholzibacteriia bacterium | reverse complement strand
TGGATGAACGGTGCCGTCAGCATGAAGATGATGAGCAGCACCATCATCACGTCGACCAGCGAGGTGACGTTGATGTCGGCCACGGTCGAATACGGACTCCGTCTCATGGTGCTGCTTTCCTCATACCGTGGCTCCCGTCCGCGCCGGCCGCGGCGAGTTCATCGAGCGCTGCGCACCCCCCGGCATTACGACCGCCGCGTCGAGAACGCGCGAAATGAAAAGGTCGATCTGGGTCTCCTTGCGGTGTACCGAGCGCACGAACACGTTGTACGCCACGAGCGCGGGAATGGCGGCCGCGAGGCCGGCGATCGTCGTGATGAGCGCCTCGGCGATGCCGGGGCCCACGACTTCGATGCTCGC
Source organism: Candidatus Krumholzibacteriia bacterium (assembly GCA_035762505.1). GTDB lineage: Bacteria > Krumholzibacteriota > Krumholzibacteriia > WVZY01 > JAKEHA01 > JAKEHA01. The sequence goes on along the minus strand of DASTOO010000387.1, from coordinate 17,380 downwards.
CGCGCCCTCCACACCCATGCTGAGGAAGCTGTGCATGATCCCCCACACGGTTCCGAGCAATCCCAGGAACGGTGCGGTGCTGGCGGTCGTCGAGAGCAGGATGAGGTGCCGCTCCATCTCGCCGATTTCGTTCAGCGCACGCGCCTCGAGCAGCCCCTTGAGCCGCGAGCGCTCCCCGTCCGCGAACGCCGGGTCGTCCGTGCTGATGACGCCGTCGACTCCGCGCCCGGTCATGAAGCGCCTGGTCTCCAGGAGGAGCGAGGCCTCGATGGCCGGCAGGTAGCGCTCCGCGTCCGCCAGGCAGGGCGCGACGCCGCGCGACGCCATCGCCTTGCGCAGCGCGTCGCCGCGTGAGCGGAGCCGCGAGTAGAGTCGCGCGCGGTCCCACACGACCGCCCAGGTCATCACGGACATGACGAACGTGATGCAGAGGATGAACAGGCCGAAACGGCCCGAATCGGCGAGAATCTGGGGCAACGATCGGCCGATCGCCGCGGGCACAGCCGCGAAGAAATCCATATGCGTCCTTCCTGTTTACGTTTGCGCCCGAAAGCGTCGAGTTTCGCGTCGCGGGGCCGGAATTCCGCCTACACCTAGCACAACCCCCCGGGAATGCCTAGAAAAAGTGGCTCGCCCATGGTCCGGATCATGCATACGCCTCACCGGCCGCCCGGTTCCTGCTTGTTGTCGCCGGGCGGACTATGGGCTATATTCGGTAGTAGCTGGCCCTGTTATTAAGGTCAATTCGCCTTCGGCCCCTGATCGCTCCTCGATCCCGCAACGGGAGGAAGTCCGCCATGAAGCTCGCTCGCCTGTCCCTGTGTCTCCTGTTGGCCGCGCCCGTGCCCGCATCCGCCGTTTCGACCGCGCGCAACGGGGGCGACGGCGGCGTCACCCTACGCGCGACCGTCCCCCTGGGCGGCATCGTGAACACCGGCGACCGGGTTGCGTTCGAGTACCAGACGCGAAAGGAAGCCGCTGTGATCGTGTTCAGCATCGATTCGCGCGGCTACGTGCACCTCCTCCATCCGGAAGGCGGCGTCGAGGTTTCCGATGCCAATGCCGCCTACACCATTCCGTCCTCGGGGAGCGAGCTGATCGTGGACACGCCGACCGGCGTCGAATTCGTGTTCGCCCTGTCGGTGGCGGAACCGTCGGCGATCGACGCCGCCGAGCTCGACTACCTGCGGGGCACGGACCGCCCCGGGGGCGAGCCCTACCGGATCTCGGGAGACCCGTTCATCGCGGCCAACATGATCGCCGGTGAGCTCGTGCGCGGCGTCTCCCACCGCGACGTTTACTTCGGGTACACCCAGTTCTACGTGAACCAGCGCGTCGAATACCCCTGCTACCTGTGCGGGGCCTGCGACGGCGAGGCCGACGACAACGCGTGCGGCGAGTACCGCGTCGTCCAGAATTTTGACCGCCGTCCCTCGCTCAACTATCCGCTGCGACGCGGCTTCGACATGGTCGAGCAGGGCGCCGGAGAGTATGCGGAAGACCCGACGACGATCGACACGCCGGATGGATCCGACGTCGTGGTGAACTTCTATCCGTACGGCTCCGAGGTGCGCTACGCGGACCCGGCCACGTACATCGATCCGTACGGCTATGGCTGGGGCCTGTGGGATCCGTACTACTGGTACTGGCCGGGGTACTACCCGTACTGGGGCTCAGGTTGGTCGATCGGGTTCGGCTGGGGCTGGGGCTGGGGTTGGGGCGGATACTACTGCTCCGGCTGGTACGCGCCCCCGTGCTACTACGACGGTTACTACCCGTCGGGCGGGTACACCTACCCCGACAGGTTCAAGACGAAGTACAAGAGCGGCGACCTCGATTCCGGGTCGCTGACCGCGCAACGCGCGCGCGCGGCGCAGCGCGACGGGGACCTTCGGATCGCGCAGAAGGACGTGCAGCGCTCGGTGACGAAGGCCAACCGGACGTCGATCGCGCGCAGCACGAAGCGTGCGACGCGCGAGGCGTTCGCCGCGGGTCGCGCGGGCTCACCTCGCGTGAAGACGAGTGTCTCCGGCGCCCATCGTGGCAAGGCCGCGGTGCGCGGTTCGCCGGGCCGGACGGGCTCGCGACCGTCGAAGGGAATCGCCGGGAAGGCGCCGACGTCGCGCGGCGGCTCGAGCGGGACGATCAAACGCGGAGCGACTTCCCGTCCCCGCGGCTCGTCGGGCGCCGTGAGGAGCCCGACGCGCGGCTCGAGCGGCGCGGTCAAAGGAACCCCACGGGGGTCGTCGGGACGCAGCTCGAGCGGCATCAGGTCCCATGGGTCGTCCCGCGGCTACTCCCGCTCGGCGCCGGCGATGCGCGGCGGCGGCAGTTCGGGTGGCGGGTCGAGCGCGCCGGCAGCCCGCGGCGGTGGCTTCAAAGGCGCCCCGCGCTCGCGCTGAGCCCCGCTTCGAAGTCCGCGACAAACGAAGAAGGCCTCCCCGTTCGGGGAGGCCTTCTGTTTTTCCGGCCAAGCCTTCAGCGCTCTAGAACGCTTTGTAGCTCTTCACCTCGAGGTACTTGACGCCATCGATCCGCTTGACCGAGGACGCGATTTCGATGCCCTTGCCGGTGTTCGCCGTGCGGAGGTCCGAGGCATGGGCGTTCTTGATGAGCGGATAGACCTTGCCATCCGTCGTCTTGAACATCGGGGCACAGCCGTCGGTGACGTTCAGCGTGCAATGCCCGCACACGTAAGCGCCGGTCAGCACCACGCGCTTGTTCTCGCGGTACGGGAGCTCGTCCACGGCGCCCTTGAACGCGGTCGCCGTCTTCGACTCGTCGCACACTTCCTTGCCTTCCTTGGCCGCCGTCGCCGCGGCACTACCGGACTTGCAGCAAGCGTCGCCGCCGGCCGCAACCGCGAAACCCTTCTCGCTCGACGAGCCGGCCGCCGTCGCCGTGCTCTTGTCACATCCGGCCGCGGCAGCCGTCGTGACCGCGCCCTTCTCGCAACCTGCAGACGCCGTCTTCACGGCGGCATTCTTGTTGCAGCCCGCGGACGCCGTAATCGCGGCGGCCTGAATGGAAGCCTCGCTCGCGCAACCGCTATTCACGGCCGCCGTGGTCGCCGCACCCTTGGTGCACGACGCCAGCGAAGCGGCGCTGTACTCCGTGCAGCCCATCGCCGCGGCGGTCGCGGCGTCGGCGCACTTCTCGGGGCACCAGCTGCAATCTGAATCTGAATTCGAGGCCAGCGCGCTGCCGACTGCCGCGGCGTTCAGGATGGGCGCCGCACCCGGAGCGACAACCGCGGACTTCACCGTCGCGCCATGGACTTTGGCGGACTTCGTCGACGCGGTCGCCGCGTCACCGTTCTTCGCACAACACGACGAGACCGCCGCGGCCTTCGCGGTTTCGTCGCAGGCGACGGCGAGCGCGGAATCTCCCGCTCCGGCGACCACGGCCGCAAAACCGAAGGCGGCGACGGTCCCGATCAATACCAGGTTGCGATTCATTCTGCGTTCCTCCCTAGGCTGGCAAGTGGCTAACTGGAGTTTTTACAATGATTGACCAGAATGGCGGCCAAGTCAAGCCGGCAGACGGCCCTTTGTACGCCGGCTCCCCCGCGGCGTTCCTGGGTTCTTCCGGTAAGCGCGACATTCGTCACGCTCAGACCACGACCGCCGCGCCTTTCGTGAAGCGTTTGCCGTCTCTAACGATATGGCAGGCCTCGAGGTGCGCGTCGTGCTCGAAGAAGAGGACCCAGTTCTCCGATGCTGCGCGCAGAAGGACAGACGATTTCTCATTCATAGCGGTCACGGGGAAGAGGTCGTAGCTCATGACGTACGGGGTGGGGATGTGATGATGGGTCGGGATCAGATCCCCGCAGAAGAACAGGGATTTCCCGCCGCCGCGGATCAACGGCAGCTGCTGCCCGGGCGTATGCCCGTCGAAGACCAGCAGCTCGAAGCCGGGGGCCAGCTCCCAGGGCCCGTCGTGCAGCTCGAGCACGCCCGAGCGCTCCAGCACGCGGATGCGATCCTCGTAGTAGCTCGCGCGGTCACGCGCGTTCGGCGCAAACGCGTGCTCCCATTGCGAGCGCTGCAGGTGGTGGCGCGCGCCGGGAAACACGAGGCGCCAGCCGTCGCCGTCCGGATCGACGATGCCCGCGCCGTGATCGAAATGCAGGTGGGTAAGGAGCACGTCGCTGATGCTCGCGGGGTCGATGCCGCTCGCGCGCACCACGTCGAGCAGATGGTCGGTGTCCTCGAACGCGTAGATCTCGCGGTTCTTGGCGCTGTGGCCACCGCCCGCCCCGACATCGACGATGATGGTGCGGCCCCGGCCCTGCACCAGCAGGAGGCGCATTGCCATGGGAATGCGATTGAACTCGTCCGGCGGCAACGCGCGGGCCCACATGGTGCGCGGTACGACACCGAACATCGCGCCGCCGTCGAGACCGAAACGCCCCGCGAGGCAGCTCCTGACGTTCCATTCGCCCAACTGCATGCACCAACTATAGCACACGCGCGCGGAGCGACCAACCCGCGCGGGTCACTCGTGCTCAACCACGACCGCGGTGCCGTACACGAGCAGCTCGGACGCGCCCTCGGATATGTCGGTCGACGAGAACCGCAGACCGACGATGGCATTGGCGCCCATCTTCGCCGCTTCCTCGCGCATGCGGTCGAGGCACTGCTCGCGCGCCTCCGCGAGCAGCTTGGTATACTCGCGAATCTCGCCGCCCGTGATGTTCTTGAGGAACGCCGTGAGGTCGCGGCCGATATGGCGCGCGCGCACGGTGCTTCCCTGCACCAAGCCGAGTACGCGCGTGATGCGCGTGTTGGCAATCGTGTCGGTGGTGACGACGATCATCGTTCGACCTCCCGGTAAGGGTCGTTGCGGCTCTCGTGGTACCGCTCCCGCACCACGGATATGAATATGACCGCGAGCCCCACGAGCATGATCGTGATGCTGATCCCCTCGTAGGTCAGAAACGACGGAGACGTCACGGCGCGGAAAATGCCGTAACCCGTCAGCGCCAGCAGCCCCGCGATGAGGAGCACGAATCCGAGCCGGCGCTCGCTGCGCCGGTAGACGCTCTCCCAGTATCCCTTCCAGAACTCGTCCTCGGGAACGCGCAGCTTCAGCTCCGCGCTGAGGCGCACGACGCGACCGAGCGACTCCATTTCGCGCCGGCACACCTCGCACGCGCGCAGGTGCTCCTCGTACGCCGAGGCCTCGCCGGCGGACATCTCGCCGTCCAGGAGGCGCATGCCGTCGGTCTGGTAACGGTTGCACGTCATGCCGTATCACCCCCCGCCTCGACCGAAGCACCTCCGCGTTCCAGCTCTTCGATCAGCGCGCGCAACGCCTGGCGGGCGTAGAAAAGCCGCGACATGACGGTCCCAATGGGAATCCCCAGGACGTCGGCGATGTCCCGGTACGAGAGGTCCTTGAAATTCTTCAGCACGATGATCTCCCGGTGGTCCTCCGACAGGCGCGCGATAGCGGCGTGCACGATCCGCTTTCTCTCCTCGCTCTCGAGATCCTCGAGCGCGCTGGGACGCGGACATACGATCTCGCGATGGAAATTCTCCGCGTCGATGGAGAGGTTGCGCCGTCCCCGCTGGACGAAGTTGAGGCAATGATTTCGCAGAATGCGGTAGAGCCACGGATAGAACGGCCGGCTCTCGTCGAAACGCCCGCGGGCGTGGTAGGCCTTGATGAAGGCCTCCTGCGAGAGGTCGCGCGCGTCTTCTGCATTTCCCACGAAGCCGTACGCGACGAGAAAGGCGTCGGCCATGTAGCGGCGGACAAGCGTCTCGTAAGATCGCTTGTCGCCGCGCTTCCAGCCGGCGACGATTTCCTGCTCGTTCGGTTCGGTCACGATGGGCTCCGCCTGGATCGGGCCCGCGACCGCCAGCTGTAATCGGGTTGCCATGACGACGCCCCTACCCGCGGCCGGCGCGGCTATTCATCCGATGGGAGGCCCCATTGTACCGTTTGCCACAACCTGTTGCAAAAAAAAGAATTGGCAATTGAGCTTTGCCACCCGGCCGGGCGCTGCGGTAGGGTGAACCCGCCGACCACAGGGCCCGCGTCTTCACGCACAACCCGGGATCTACAAGTCCATGACCGATTTTCGCTCGTTTCTCGCAGGGCACGTCACGCGGATCGAGAGCCTGTCGCGGGACGTCAACCTCGCATACTGGCGCGCGACGACGTCCGGCCGCCCCGATGAATTCGCGCGCTACTCCGAACTCGAGGTCCAGCTCCAGACCGTCTACGCGAGCCGGGATGACTTCGCAAGAATCCGTCGCTGGAAGGAGTCGGTCAACGGGCTGCACCCCTTCGAGCGGCGCCAGCTGGAGCTGTTGAACCACGCGTACCTCCGTAATCAGATCGAGCCCCGGCAGATCGAGACCATGACACGCCTCTCGAGCAAGATCGTGCAGGCGTTCGGAACATACCGCGCGCGGGTGGACGGCCGCGAGCTGACCGGAAACGAGGTCCGCACCGCGCTCAAACTGAGCACCGACGCCGGGTACCGCCGCCGCGTATGGGAAGCGGACAAGGCCGTGGGGCGCGAGGTCCGCGACGATCTCCTCGCCCTGGTGCGGCTCCGCAACGAGGTGGCGCGCTCACTGGGCTTCTCCGACTACTACGTCATGTCGCTCGAACTCGCCGAGCAGCACGCGCCGGACCTCGAGGCGTTGTTCCGGCGCCTCGACCAGCTGACGCGGGATCCGTTCCGGCGCGAGAAGCAGGAGATCGACACGCTCCTCGCCGCGCGCTACGGGGTGTCACCCGCGGACCTGCGCCCGTGGCACTACGACGACCCCTACTTCCAGGAAGCCCCTCGCATCTTCGATGTCGACTTCGATCGTTTTTTCCACGACAGCGACGTGGTCGAGCTGTCCCGCCGCTTCTTCGAGGGAATCGGCCTCGATGTGCGGGACATCATCGCAGCCAGCGACCTGTACGAGCGCCCGGGCAAGGAGCAGCACGCGTACTGCATCGACATCGACCGGCGCGGCGACATCCGGGTGCTGGCCAACGTGCAGAACGACGAGAACTGGACGGGAACGATGCTGCACGAGCTCGGCCACGCGGTGTATGACCGCTACATCGACCCGACGCTCCCCTTCCTGCTCCGCGAGCACGCCCACGTCTTCGCCACCGAGGCCATCGCGATGCTCTTCGGCCGTCTCTCCAAGGACGCGGACTGGATCGACCACATGGTGGGCGTTCCGGCGGGCGAGCGTGAGGACCTGGAGCGGGAATCGGAACGCAGCTCACGGCTCACGCAGATCGTATTCGCGCGCTGGTGCCAGGTGATGGTCGTGTTCGAGCGGGCCCTGTACGCCGATCCGGAGCGCGACCTCAATCGCCTGTGGTGGGACCTGGTGGAGGAATTCCAGATGGTTTCCCGCCCGGAGGGGCGGGACGAGCCGGACTGGGCGTCGAAGATCCACGTGGTGTCCGCCCCGGTGTACTACCACAACTACATGCTCGGGGAGTTGTTCGCGTCGCAGCTGGACCACGCGATTCGCGCCGGCGTCTTCGGCGACGGAGGCGCGCGGCGATCGTTCGTGGGTGAGAAACGCGTGGGAGAGTTCCTGCGCGAGCGGGTATTTGCCCCCGGCAAGCGGCATCCGTGGGAGGAACTCGTCAGACGCGCCAGCGGTGAGCCGCTCGACCCGCGCCACTTCGTGGCCCAGTTCGTGCGCTGACGGGGCGCGATCAGTCGTCGTACTTCGCGATGAACGCTTCCGCTTTCTCGACCAGATCGCGATTGCCGACGAACACGGGCGTGCGCTGGTGCAGCGACGAGGGCTTGACGTCGAGCACGGGCCCCCTTCCGGTCGAACCGTATCCGCCCGCCTGTTCGATCAGGTACGACATCGGGACCGCCTCGTAGAGGAGCCGCAGCTTGCCCTGCGGCTTGCCGGGGTCCTTGCTGTCGGCCGGGTAGTAGAAAACGCCTCCCCCGAACAGGGTGCGATGGACGTCCGCCACCATCGAGCCGATGTAGCGCAGTCCCAGCGCCCGCGCGTTCCCCTCTTCACCCTGCAGCCAGCGCGTGTAGTGCCGCACACCCTCGGTCCAGTACTTCTCGTTTCCCTGGTTCACGCTGTAGTACCTGGGCTTCTCCGGTATGCGCACATTGGGGTGTGACAGCAGGAACTCGCCGATACTCGGGTCGAGCGTGAAGCCGTTGACCCCGTGGCCGGTGGTGTAGACGAGCATCGTGCTCGAGCCGTAGACGAGATAGCCGCCCGCGACGATCTCGCGCCCGCTCTGCAGGACGTCCTCCAGCGTGCCCGGGCCCGACTTGGTCCTGCGCCGGAAGATCGCGAAGATCGTCCCCACCGCGACGTTGTAGTCGATGTTCGTGGACCCGTCGAGCGGATCGAACACCAGCACGTACTCTCCCGTCGGGTACGGCTCCGGGATGGGGATGATCTCCTTTTCTTCTTCCGAGGCCATGCAGCACAAGCGGCCGGTGTGGTCGGTGAGCTGGTAGATCGTACGCTGCGCATAGACGTCGAGCTTCTGGACCTCCTCTCCCTGCACGTTTTCGTGCCCGGCCGAACCGAGGATGTCGGCCAGGCCGGCCCGTTGCGTACGGCTCGCGATGAGCTTCCCCGCGAGCGCGAGGTCATAGAGGAGGTTGGTGAGCGACCCGGACGAATCGGGAAAACGCTCCTGTTCCATCAGAATGTGCCGCTCGATGGTGATGACGCCGGAGGCCGGCGGGGGCGGGGTCGTGCGCGACATGTCGGGGTGCCTCCGTGGGGCTCTACCAGTACCAGTTGAACTGAACGTTGACGCCGTAGACGTATGCGCCGTCGATCGACTCGTCCTTCACACCGAGGTAGAGGACGTTGAAATCGGCGCCGAGGGCGAACTTCGTGGTGAGTCTCACCTCGTAACCGGTGGCCATCATCGCCGCGAGGCCCGGGTCGGGCGCGATGTCCGACACCGACACGGCCCCCAGCGGGGACTCATCGACGTCGACGTCCGCGAGCGCCACGCCGAGCCCCGCCCGCAGCATGAACCCGGCGTTGCCCGGAAAGTACGTGACGGCGACCACCGTGCCGGAGAACGCCACCGCGACCGGAACGTCTCCCTGCAGCGTTGCGATCTCGTAGTCCTTCGCCCAGCGCATGTACTCCGCGCCGAGGAGGAGGTCCTGATCGAGTGCATAGCCGGCCCGGAGATTCAGTGTTCCGGACCATTGCGACTCGTCGGTGTCGATCAGGTCGAAATTCGCCCAGCAGCCGCCGTACCCGATGCCTCCGTACCACCCGTTACGGACGTGCGGTTCGGCCCACGCCGACCCCGGCACCGCCACGATCGCCGGCGCCAGCGCGAACCAGACGCGGACCGCGACGCCACGGGGGAACGTCGCCATGGACTAGAACCGTACCATGATCCCGACGCCGAGGGTCTGTATGACCTGATTGCCCTCCGGCTCATCCCGCGACCCGGTGATCGGCTGGAGGAGATCGCCGGGGGCAAACGAGTCGCTGAAGTTCACCGTGTAGGTGTACTTCGCGTAGGCGGTCCACGCGTCCGCCATGGCGTACTGAATGCCCACCGCGCCCGCGCCGGAGAGTCCGCTCACGTCCTCCATGGTGTTGACGAGCTCATCCTCTATGACCACGTCCTCTCCCGACGTCTTGTAATAGCCGACCATCGCCTCGGCGAATGCGTTCGTGCGCAGCCTCGGCGCGGCGATGAACCGGGCCGAGCCGTAGAACTGTGTCGTCGACACCGTGCCGCCCTCGACCTCCTTGATGCCCTGGTAACCCAGCACGCTCTTTGCCTGCAGCGTGTTGAGCGAGAACGACATCGTGTTGAACCCCCCGTTCACTTCGAGCCAGGGGAAGATCGAAACGCCGGCACCCATGCCGAATGCGAACGCCGAATTCCAACGATCGTTCCAGATGGAGGGCTTGGTCGGGAGGGCTCCGCCGCCTTCGAGGAAGATCTGAAACCGGTGCGGCAGACGCAGGTACTGGGGCTCTTCCGTCGTCTGCGCGCGCGGGGCGCCGGTGAACACCGCCGCCGAAAGCGTCAGCGCGGCCATTACAAAAGCTCGTTTCATCCTTTGAGTCTCCTCTGCCCTTGGTCGGCGCGCGGCCACCCGGCCGGCGGGCGGTGCACCATTACCGTCAAGCGATTCGATACGATTCGGGAAGGCCGGGTCGAGCGACCCGGCGACTGGCCTGGGCGTAAAGCGCCGTTTCAGGGGCGTGATGATAGCGCATGCATCCACCGCATTGAAGCCCCAAAAATGGCCGCGGCCGCCTGTTCCGCGCCTCAGTCCCGCCGCAGCTCGAAACGAATCTGCGACGGATCCCGGCCCGGGAACCGGTCGGCGGCCCGTCCCTCTCGCACCGCGGCCTCGACCACGTCCCAGCTGTTCAGGAGGGCGATCACCTCGCCCGGCGCGCCATCTGCATACGTTCGGCGCAACGGGCCCGCGTCCACACCGCCCACCGTGACGCGGCAGGAGTCCGCGCCGGCGAGGTGTTCAACGGCGGAGCGCGGAATATCGGTGAGGATGTTCCCGAAACGATCGATCATGCGTCCCACCCCCGTGACGCGGCCGGGGTGGTCCGGCGTCGCGGGTTCGATCGAGGCGCTCGGGACGCCGCGCAGCAGGACGGCGCTCCCGGTCTCCGCGCCGAAATCGGCCGGCGGCGCGCCGCGCGCCAGCGCGGCCGCGACGGGCGCAAAGACATCGCGCCCGTGGAACGTCGCGCCGCGTACCCGGGCACCGGTCGCGCGCGCGACCGCCGCTTCGACAATGGCGCGAATGCGCGCGCCGGCGGCCGACGCGAGCGCATCGCTCAGCAGGCCGTTATCCGGGGCCACGACCGCCCGGGTCCCGATCTCGGCAATCAGTCCGCGGCGCTCGCCGCCGACACCCGGGTCCACGACGGCGACGACGACGGCACCGCGCGGTAGATAGTCGAGGGACAGCGCCAACACGAAGCTCGCGAGACGGACGTCGTGGGGCCGCACGTCGTGGGAAAGATCGATCAGGGGCGAGGTGGGAGAAGTCGCAGCGGCAACCGCGCGGAGAACGCCGGCGTAGAATCCACCCTCACCGAAGTCCGTGAGGAACACGATCGGGCGCGCTCCCGGCACGATCACTCACCCAGCAGCGTGCGCGCGATGCGTGGTCCCAGTCCGCCCGCGCGCTGCCACGTCTCTTTCACGTCGGCGATGAGACGCTGGGTGGCGTCGTATCCGATTTCGATCATCTCGGCGGAGTGGTCGAAATCGAAGGAGGAGTACGCGTCGACGTTGGGATGAACCACGAAGTCCGCCTTCTGCTCGGAGATCGGAAAGTTCTTGCGCGCCATGAGCCCCGTCACCTGGATGACGAGCTGCAGGATGTTGCGCGGGCGCCGGTAAGTCGGATCGACGGGCGCGAGATGGGACGCGATGACGAATTCGGCCCCGAGCTCCTGCACCGTCTCCACGGGCAGGTATTCCGACAGTCCCCCGTCCACGTAGTATTCGCTGTCGATTTCAACCGGCAGGTAGATCTGCGGGATGCTGCAGCTCGCCCGCACCGCGCGCGCCACCGAACCCTCGCGGAAGATCTTGCGGTCCCCGGTGACCAGGTTCGTCGCGACCACACCCGTCGGTATCACGAGGTCCTCGAAGCGCAGGTGACCGATCGTCTCGATGACGAACTCCTCGATCCGCTCGCTCGAGATGAAACCCATCCGGGTCAGGCGGATGCTCACGAGCTTCCGCCAGCTCATATTGGTGGCGACCGTCTCCATGGTGGAGATCGGCATCCCCGAAGCGAACATCGTCCCGACGATGCTCCCGCCGCTGGTCCCGGCTATGTACGAAATGGGTATGCCGGCCTCCGTCAGCGCCTTGATGACCCCGACGTGGGTCACGGATTTGGCGGTGCCGCCGCTCAATGCCAGACCGACGGACGGGAGCTTCACCCAATCCGCCCCTGGGAATGACTGGTAAAGGCGCACCCGCGCCGGCCGCGGCCGACGGCAAAAAAGATGCAACCGGAACGCGCGTGGAGGCGTCCAAGCAGCAGAACCGCAAAATCGACGGGAACCCGCAGGGGCAACCGGGCGTATTCAGCGATCAAGGAGGTGCGCGATGAAGAGAACGGCATTGGGAGTCGCCCTCGGGGCCGTCCTGGGGATCGCGATCGGAATGCATTCATTTGTATATGCTTGCGACCAGGCACGCAAGGCCGAGGCACCGACCGCGGTCGCTTCCGTGCCGAACATTACGGTCGACGTGGCCGTTCCGCTCGATCACGTGAAGATCCATCGGGTGTCCATGGTGTGCAGCCAGGCAATGGTGTGCGACAGCACGAAGCCGACGCCCACGCAGACCGTCAAACGCACCGCCCGGGTCGCCGCGACGCTGGGCCGCGCACTCGTCACCACCGTGGGGGCGGTCATGGATTCGCTCGTCGAGGCCGCCGTGGATGCGACGGCCAGCCTGGTGTAAATCACCGCGGACCCTGCCCCTCACCGACGCCGTCGGAGAGAAAACGCCGATAGGGGTCGGTCACCTTCATCACGGGGAGACCCACGACCTCCGGCACCGCGTAGGGATGAACCTCGGTTACCCGCGCCGCGAGTTGCGGAAACAGATCGCGCGCGGTCTTTGCGATCATCATCGCTTCCGCCTCCTCGACCACACCACCGTCCCACCGATACACGCTCCGGCACTCGGGCAGCACATTGACGCACGCGGCGAGGCGTTCGTCGACCAGCACGCGTGCAATTCGACGCGCGTCCGCCACCGTCGGCGCGGTGATCAGAACCACGAGAAAATCGGCGTTGCTCATTCGGCGTTCATCTTTGACGCGTCAACCGGCGTCAGTGGATCCCCAGCCTGCCCATCAAGCCGTGGACCCCGAAGTATAACAGCACCCCCACGAGGGCCGTCACGGAATAACCTCGCTCGGGGTGCTGGTTGAACTCCGGCATCAGATCGGTCGCAGCGACGTAAAGCGCTATCCCACAAGAGATTGCGAGTCCAATTCCCTTGAAGCCGCTCCCCATCAGCGACATGAGCGCGGCCCCGAGCAGGGTCGCCACCGCCAGGAGGCTGGCGGCGGACCGCGCGGTCGCGCGGGAGCGCCCGGAGGCGAGCATCAGAGACGATATTGTGACGCCCTCGGGGAGCTTGTGGAGAATGACGGCGAGGGCGATGAGCACGCCGAGAGACGAGGTCACCATGAACCCCGAGGCGATCGCAACCCCGTCGAAGAAGGCATGCAGCGCGAGGCCGACGAGCGCGGTCATGCTGACGCTCGGAGCAATCACGTGCTCCTTGTGCGTCTCCTCGCCGAAATGGAAGTGCGACGTGAATGTGTGCTCGAACAGGTGAGCGAGCGCGTAGCCGGCGAAAATCCACAGCGGCGCGTTCGGGAGGAGCTCGATGCTCTCCGGCATGAGGCTGACCAGTGCCGCCGCGAGGATGTAGCCGGCGCCGAAAGCGATCATGTGGCTCAGGCGCTGGCGCGACAGCTTGCCGGGCAACGTCGCGACCACCCCGCCGACGGCTGTGGCCACGGCCGCGATGACCGCAAAGAGCGCCGTCCACATGAGCCCGTTCATATTCGAACCCCCGGGCGCGGTGCGCCGGTGCGCGCCCGTCGACTGTGATGCACGCTGATAACCTGTGTAATTGAAGTAGCCAAGACAGGATACGCGGTCGGACGCCGGTGAGAATACCCCACCGCGCCGGCACGCGCAACGTGAAATCCAGCGGCGCCCCGCGCCCGGATCAGCGGGTGGTGATTCGGATCTGGCTCAGCGCGTCGCCGAGGAAGTCCGCGAGGATGTTGCAGCAGACGACGGTGAAGAAGATCATCAGGCCGGGGAACACGGCGATCCAGGGGCATTCGCTGAGGTAGCTCTGGGCATTCTGGAGCATGGCGCCCCAGCTCGGAGTCGGCGGCTGAACGCCGAAGCCGAGAAAGGAGATTCCGCTCTCGATGATGATTGCCTGCGCCAGGCCGAGGGTGATGGCGACCAGGACGGGTGCGGTGGTGTGCGGCAGGAGATGGCGCAGGAGGATGCGTCGGTCCGGCAGCCCCAGGCTGCGCGCCGCGTCGACGAACTCGTGCTCCCGCGTCGTGATCACCACCGCGCGAACCAGACGGGCCACTTCCATCCACTGGGTGAACCCGATCATGAGGCACACGACGACGATCGCGGACTTGGGCGGCGCCACACTCGCCACGAACAGGATGACGAAGAACACGGGGACGGCGAGCATCAGGTCGACGAGCCTCATCAGCAGGTTGTCGATCCAGCCCCCGTAGTAACCGGAGATGCCGCCCACCGCCACCCCGATGACGAGCGCGACCAGCATCGCGAGGAGCCCCACCGCCAGCGTGATTCTCCCCCCGTGCATCACCCGCACGAAGATGTCTCTTCCCAGATCGTCCGTCCCGAACGGGTGATCGAGCGAGGGCGGCAGGTACTGCGCGGTCAGGTCGATCTTGTCCTTGTCGTACGGGCTCATCAACGGGGCGAACACGGCCCCCAGGATGATCAGGCTCATCAGGATCAACGCCCCGTACGCCAGCGGGCTCCGCTTGAGCGCCAGCGAGAAGGTATTGCGATCGCCGCGTGCGCCCGCCGAGGGGGCGGAACGGATCTGCTCGCGCAGAGGGTGTACCGTCTGCACGACGATCGTCCGCGCTCGGCGGTTCTTAGCGGGCGAGTCTAATACGGGGGTCGAGAACGCCATAGATCGTGTCCGCAATCAGGTTAAGAATCGCAATCAGCGCCGACGCGATGAAGATGATGCCCATAAGCCGCGTGTAATCCTGCCGCAGCAGGCCGTCGTAGAAGAGCCGTCCCATGCCGGGCCAGGCGAAGATCGTCTCCGTGATGATCGAGCCCGTGAACAGGGCGGGCAGATTGAGCGCAATGACCGTCAGAACCGGAATGGCCGCGTTGCGCACGGCGTGCCGGAAGACAACGCTGCTCGAGGAAGCTCCCTTGGCGCGCGCCACGTTGATGTAGTTGCGCGACAGCACGTCGGAGAGACTCGCGCGCATGTAACGACTCCAGCTGGCGATGAACAGGAGCGAAAGCACGAGCGCCGGCATGAGCAGATGGCGGAGATGATCCGCGACGGAGAACGGCATGCCGAGCGAGAACATGCCCGTCGACGGGAGCAGCTGCCATTTCACGGTGAACAGCATCATCGACATGAGCCCGAGCCAGAAGACGGGGATCGATATCCCGAGCAGCGTCACGAGCATGATGACCGAATCGAACTTGGTGTAGCGCTTGAGCGCCGCCACGACTCCGCCGGAAAGTCCGAACAGGAACGCCAGCACGAACGCGGCCCCCATCAGTTCCACCGTGGCCGGGAGCCGCTGCCAGATCATGTGGAGCACCGGCTCGCCGGTGACGTGCGATTGGCCGAAGTCGCCATGGAACACCACGCGCTTGAGCCACATGCCGTACTGGACGAGCACCGGGCGGTCGAAGCCGAAGTTGGCGCGGATACGCGCCACGTCGTCGGGCCCGACCATCGGGTTGTCCGTCATCATGCCGGCCGGCCCCCCCGGGACCGCCTGCATCAGTGCAAAACAGATGAGGGACACGAGCAGGACGAGCGGGATGACCGCCAGTGACCGCCGGATGAAGAAACGAAGCATTCCCATAACGTAATATATTACAATAACTTAACCAGAATTCCCCTCCCCCCACGGCTGCTGTCCGAAACGGAAAAGCGATTTCCATACCAAGTGCTCGTTTCGCGGGAGTGTCGGGGCCCGGTCGGGTGGCCCCGGGAGCGGCGGGATCGAAGCGGAAACGAGGGCTCAGCGGGCGGATACCTCGGCGCCCGCGGGCGCGAGGTACCACTCCGCGGCGTTCCACGTGTCCGCCGACTGCGTGGCATTCGGCCGGAAGTTGCGGAGCCGCTCGGTGACCGGGTCGATGGCGGTGTACCAGAACAGCGGGATCACGGGCGCCTCATCCACCAGGATCTCCTGCACGCTCCGGTAGAGCTCTTCCCGGCGCGCATCGTGCGCCTCGGCGCCGCCCTGCTCGAGCAGCGCGGTCAGCCGTTCGTTCACGAAGCGGGGATGATTCTGTCCGTTGGGCGGTATGCTCCCGGACGAGTACAGGGCCAGGCGGCGCGACGGTCCCGGCGAGGAGAGCCATGCATACATCGCGATGTCGAAGGTCCCGCGTTTGAGCACGCCGCCGTCCTCGAACGTGCCATACAGCACGGTCGGTCCGTAGTTCTCGATCTCGAGGTCGATCCCCACCTCGCGGTACTGGTCCCGCAGCACCAGCTCGCTGCGCTCGCGGTTGGGCTGACCGGAACTGGCCGAAATGGACAGCCGTAGGGGCCGGCCGGCGCGATCGAGGATTCCGTCGCCGTCGCTGTCGCGCCACCCGGCTTCGTGCAACAGGCGGCGCGCCGCCGCCGGATCGTGGCGTGCGCGGTCCGCCGCCGGGCGTGAGTAGTAGCGCGACTCTTCGAACTCATCCAGCGCGGCCACGCGCACCAGCCCGTTGTAGATGCGCTCCGCGATCTCGGCCTTGTTGGTGGCGTAACTCAGCGCCCGCCGTACCCGCACGTCGCGGAGAATTTCGTTCTCCGTGTTGAGGTCGAGGTGCTCGTACATCAGCATGGGTGTCCGATAGACGCGGATCCCCTCCACCGCCTCGAGCTGGGCGATGAAGTTGATGTTCGCGTTGTCGAACATGTCGATCTCGCCCGTCTTGAGCTGGACGAGCAGCGCATTCTCGGTCGGAACGAACTTGAAGATGATCGCGTCCAGGTGCGGGCCATTCCCGTAGTAGTCGCGGTTCGCCACCAGCGCCAGGTGCGAGCCCGGGGACCAGCTGTCGAACTTGAACGGCCCCGAGCCGACGGGCGCGCGGTGGAAGGGCGCGGACTGGAAGCGGGCACCGCGACTGCCGCGCAGCAGGTGCTCGGGGAGCACGGATTCGTCGTAGAAGGTTTCGCTGGCGAAGTCCGGGTAGGGACGCATGAGCCGGAAGACCACGGTGTGGTCATCGGGGGTCGTGATCGACTCGACCACGTTCCAGCCCTCGCGGGACTCCACGTTGACCCGGGGGTCCATGATGATCTCGAATGTGAACCTCACGTCGCGGCTGGTGACCGGTTTCCCGTCGTGCCACCGGACGTCCTTGCGCAGGTGATAGGTGTATTTCAGGTGGTCCGCGGAGACCCCGCCGTTCTCGACGGTCGGGATTTCCTCGATCAGGTCCGGCACCAGCTCGTAGTGGTCGTTGTACTTGACGAACTTGGAGAAGATCAGGTTGCAGACCATGTTGTTGGTCGCCATCGAGTTCAGAATCTCGCTCAGGATTTCGGGCTCCTGCTGGACGCCAATGACGACGCGGCCCCCGGCGACCGG
>DASTOO010000386.1:0-4355 GCA_035762505.1 Candidatus Krumholzibacteriia bacterium | reverse complement strand
GATGGTGATGCCGGGGGACAACGTGGAGATGGAGATCGAGTTGATCACGCCGATCGCCATGGATCTGGAGCTTCGGTTCGCGATCCGCGAGGGCGGCCGCACGGTGGGCGCCGGCGTCGTCACCGAAATCATCAAGTAGTGTGTGCTGAGAGGAGCCACCGTTGGAAGGCCAGAGAATCAGAATCAAGTTGAAGGCGTACGAGCACGCGACCCTCGATCGCACGACGGACGACATAGTCCGCACGGCGCGGCGCACGGGCGCCCGCGTCATCGGGCCGATTCCGCTCCCGACGCGCCGCTCGGTGTACACGGTGCTGCGCTCGCCGCACGTGAACAAGAAGTCGCGTGAGCAGTTCGAGATTCGAATCCACAAGCGTTTGATCGATCTGACGCATACGACGCAGCAGACGATCGACGATTTGACGAAGCTCGTCCTTCCGGCGGGCGTGGACATCGAGATCAAGACGTAGGTTGAAAGCCATGATGCTCATCGGAAAGAAAATCGGAATGACGCAGATCTTCGAGGAGTCGGGCAAGGCTGTGCCCGTTTCCGTCATCGTAGCGGGGCCGTGCCCGATCATCCAGGTGAAGACCCTCGCCAAGGAGGGTTACGCCGCGATCCAGATCGGCTTCGACGAGACGAAGGAATCGCGCGTGAACAAGCCCGAAGCCGGCCATTTCAAGAAGGCGGGGGTGGCCGTGCGCCGCATCCTGCGCGAGATCCGCGTGGATGACCCGTCCACCTTCAAGGTGGGGGACACCCTCGACGTGAAGCTGTTCGAGGGCGCCAAGGTCGTGCACGTCACCGGCACCTCGAAGGGGCGCGGGTTCGCGGGAACCATCAAGCGCCACAACTTCCAGCGCGGCCGCAAGACGCACGGCAACAAGAACTATCGCGAACCGGGCTCGGTGGGCTCGTCCGCGTATCCGTCGCGCACCATGCCCGGCAAGCGCATGCCGGGGCGCATGGGCGGCGTCAAGCGCACCACGCGCAACCTGACGCTCGTGCAGATCGACGCGGAGAACAACCTGCTGTTCATCAAGGGCAGCATTCCCGGCGCGAACAACGGCATCGTGTTCGTCCGCTCGGATGCGAGGTAGGACCATGGCGACGGCCAATTGCTTCGACAGGGACGGCAAGAACGCGGGCACGGTGGATCTGCCGAAGAGCCTGTTCGACGCCGAGGTGAACGAGTTCGTCGTGCACGAGACGGTGGTGGCGTATCTCGCCAACCAGCGCCAGGGCACGGTCAACACCAAGGAGCGCTCGGATGTGCGCGGCGGCGGCAAGAAGCCGTGGAAGCAGAAGGGCACGGGCCGCGCGCGCGCGGGCACCATCCGCTCGCCGCTGTGGCGGGGCGGCGGCACGGTGTTCGGTCCGCATCCGCGCGACCACCGGCTCAAGGTCAACAAGAAGGCGAAGCGCATCGCGCTCTCGTCGTCGCTCACGAGCCGCGCGAAGGACGGCAACGTCATCGTCGTGAAATCACTCGAGTTCGACGCGCCGAAGACCAGGGCGTTCGCCGGCCTCCTCAAGAGCGTCGGTGCGTATCCGGGCAAGAAGACGCTGGTCGTGCTCGACAAGGCGCACCTGCCCACCATCAAGTCGGTGCGGAACATCGACAGCGTGCGCATCACGCTGGCGGATTCCGTCAGCACGTACGACGTGGTGTGGGCGGAGAAGATCGTTGTGTCGAGCGCCGCGTTGAGCCGTATGGAAGAGGTGTTCGCGTCATGAAGACCAGCGACATTCGGTTCATCATCGACCGGCCGATGCTCACCGAGAAGAGCGCGGTCCTGAAGGAAATGAAGAACCGTTACGTGTTCCGCGTCGACCGGAACGCCAACAAGCGCGAGATCAAGGAAGCGGTGGAGAAGCTCTTCAACGTGAAGGTGCTCGACGTCCGCACCGCGATCTTCGCCGGCAAGAACACGGTCGTGATGAACAAGTCCGGCCGCTTCTCCGGCGCCCGCAAGTCCTGGAAGAAGGCGTACGTGACCCTCGCCGAGGGCCAGACGATCGAGGCGTTCGATATCGTCTAGCGCGAAGAAGGAACAGCAATGGGTATCAAGAAATTCAGACCGATTACGCCGACGCTCCGGTACCGCACCGTCTCGGATTTCGCCGAGATCACCAGGGTGGGCCCGGAGAAGACGCTGACCGAGGGGCTGTCGAAGAGCGGCGGCCGCAACAACGTCGGGCGCCAGACGGCGCGCCGGCACGGCGGTGGCCACAAGCGCCTGTACCGGATCGTCGATTTCAAGCGCCGCAAGACGGGTGTTCCCGCCAGGGTGACGTCGATCGAGTACGATCCGAACCGGACCTCGCGCATCGCGCTCCTGCACTACGCGGACGGCGAGAAGAGCTACATCATCGCGCCCAACGACCTCAAGGTCGGCGACACGGTGGTGGCGGGTGCGGAGGCGGACATCAAGCCGGGCAACGCGCTTCCCCTGGAGAAGATCCCGGTGGGCACGATGGTGCACAACATCGAGCTCGTGTCCGGCAAGGGTGGGCAGCTGGCGCGCTCCGCCGGCTCCTTCGCGCAACTCATGGCGAAGGACGGCGACTACGCCACCCTGCGCCTGCCCTCCGGCGAGATGCGCATGGTGCGCAAGGAGTGCTTTGCGAGCGTGGGCCAGGTGGGCAACCTGGACCACGAGAACGTGGTGAGCGGCAAGGCCGGGCGCACGCGCTGGCTGGGTCGGCGTCCCACGGTGCGCGGCGTCGCGATGAACCCGGTAGACCATCCGCTCGGCGGCGGCGAGGGCAAGTCCAGCGGTGGACGCCCCGGCTGCAGCCCGTGGGGTCTGCCCGACGGTCGCAAGACGCGCAAGCGGAAGAAACCGAGCACGCGGTTGATCATTCGTCGCCGCGGCAAGAAGAAGACGGAAGGATAAGAGGTCGATATGGCGAGGAGTCTCAAGAAGGGACCATTCATCGACGAGAAGCTTCTCAAGAAGATCACGACGATGAATCATACGGGCGAGAAGCGCGTCATCAAGACGTGGGCTCGCCGCTCGACAATTTCGCCGGAGATGATCGGCCACACGCTGGCGGTTCACAACGGCAAGCAGTTCATCCCGGTCTATGTGACGGAGAACATGGTGGGACACAAGGTCGGCGAGTTCTCGCTGACGCGCCAGTTCCGCGGCCATACGCACAAGACCAAGGAAGAGAAAGCGGCCAAGAAGTAGTTCGGCGGCCACCAACAGGACGGAATCATGGACGCGTACGCAGTTTCCAAACACGTCGGCTATCCGCCGCGCAAGGTCCGCCAGCTGGCGGATCTCGTGCGCGGTCAGAAGGTCGACAGCGCTCTCGTCACGCTGCGCATGACCAAGCGGGCGGCGTCGGCGGCGGTGAGCAAGACCATCCGGTCGGCCATGCACAACCTCGTGCACAAGCACGGGGGATCGGTTGCGGCCGAGGACATGTTCGTGAAGTCGATTCTGATCGACGAGGGACGCACGATGTACCGCATCCGCCCGCGCGCGCAGGGACGGGCATACCGGATTCGCAAGCGCAGCAGTCATATCAAGGTCGTCGTGTCGTTGACGGAGGGAGCCAAGAATGCATAGCGGCATCAGTGCGGTGCGGAGGTTCGTGTAATGGGACAGAAGACCCATCCCGTAGGGTTCAGGCTCGGGATCAACCGCACCTGGGATTCGCGCTGGTTCGCGTCGAAGGAGTACTCCAAGTGGCTCGACGAGGACATCAAGGTCCGCGCCTACGTCAAGCGGCGCCTGTTCCGCGCCGGCGTGGCGCGCATCGAGATAGAGCGCTCCGGCGGCAAGGCGATTGTCAACATCTACACCGCGCGGCCGGGCATGGTCATCGGCCGCAAGGGCTCGGAAGTGGACCTGCTGCGCGAGGAACTGAAGCAGCGCTGCGGGCGTGAGGTCCAGATCAACATCAAGGACGTCAAGAAGCCCGAACTGAACGCGCAGCTCGTCGCCGAGCACATTGCGATGCAGCTGCAGCAGCGCGTCGCATTCCGCCGCGCCATGAAGAAGACGCTGCAGTCCGCCATGCGCATGGGCGCGCAGGGCATCAAGGTGCAGTGCTCGGGGCGTCTCGGCGGCTCGGAAATCGCGCGCCGCGAGGGTTACCACGAGGGGCGGGTTCCGCTCCACACGCTGCGCGCCGACATCGACTTCGCGCGCGCCACGGCGCACACGACCTTCGGCTGCGTGGGCGTCAAGGTATGGATCTACAAGGGCGAGATCTTCCCCGAGGAGTTCAAGCGGAACCTCGCCAGGGCCGGAGAGGGGGCCAAGTAAGCCATGTTGATGCCGAAGCGGGTAAAGCACCGCAAGCAGCAGCGCGGGCGCATGGGCGGACAGGCCACCCG
>DASTOO010000385.1:0-3917 GCA_035762505.1 Candidatus Krumholzibacteriia bacterium | reverse complement strand
AGCGAGAACGGGGCGAGGTCGAGCGCGGGCGCGCCGTCCAGCATCCATTGCGCGGCGGCCTCGCCCACGGCGCTGGCGAATTTGAAGCCGTGGCCCGAGCACGCGCTCACCAGGAGCACGTTCGGATGCACGGGGTGCGTGTCGATCACAAAGTGGCCGTCCGGCGTGCTGGTGTACATGCACGTCGCGGTCTCTAACAGCTCCCCGAACACAGCCGGAAGATGCGCGTCGCCGAGCCGCCGGATCGACTCGATTTCGGCCTCGCCGACGTTGCGGTCGATCGTCGCGGGCGTGGTCAGCGTGCCGGTGTCGTGGATCGCCACCTTGAGGCCGCGCCCGCGGTCGGGGAAACCGTACAGCAGGCGCCCCGTTTCGAATTCCACCGCCCATACCGGTATGGCGCGGGCGGCCTTCGCATCCCGTGCGCGAAACCAGAACAGCGGCTGTCGGGCCACGGTGGCGGCCACGCCGGCCGCCGCCAGGGGCTCCGTCATCCACGCGCCGGTAGCGAGGACGAGCCGGTTGGCGGTGAAACGCTCGCGCGCGGTCTCCACCACCACGCCGTTCCGGTCCGCCGACCAGTGAACGATCGGCTCATCGGAGTGAATGGAGGCGCCGTGTATCGTGGCCCCGTCGAGGTGAGCCGCGATGCAGCGTTCCGGATGGAGAAGCCCGGCGCGCGGCTCGGTCAGGGTCTGCATGCCTGTCGCCGGACGAAACCAGGGGAAGCGCCGTTCGCGTTCCTCGGGCGTCAGCTCGACGAGCGCGATTCCGTAGTCGTGACCGGCGCGCTTCATCCCGGGTGTCAGTTCGCCGTCCGCGCGCCCCGCGAACACGCCGCCCGTCTCCTCGATGAGCGTCGCACTCGAAGCCGCCGCCAGCGCGTGCCAGAGATCGTAGGCGCGCCGCACGAGCGGGACGTAGCAGGGGTCCTCGAAGTACGCCTCGCGGATCATGCGCGTCTCACCGTGCGAGGAGCCGTGCGCGTGCGGCGGCGTGTGCGCGTCGAATCCGGCCACGCGCGCGCCGCGCGCGGCGAGGTGATGCAGCGCCGCGCTCCCGGCGGCGCCGAGACCGGCGACGATGCAGTCGAAGCAATCGGTCATCGCATTTGCCCCAGCAGCCGCGACAGGTTGCCGCCCAGGACGGCATCGCGCTCGCTGGCGCTGTACCCCGCGTCCATCATGGCATCGATCTGCGCGAGGAGGATGTCGCCGCGATACCCGCGCGGAAACACGCCGGAGTCGGAGCCGAACAGAATGCGCTCGGTGCCGATCGCGTCCTTCGCGTGTCCGAAGACGTCTGTGGGGGAGAGCGGCGGGGTGTGTTCGGCGGCCCAGTCGTGTGATCCCGCCGTGTCCAGGTAGACGTTGTGATACGCGGCGGCCAGGTCGAGGGCCTCCTCGAAATAACCCGCCCCGAAGTGCGGCACGATGAACGCGACGTCACGGTGCGCGCGCGCCACCGCCGCGACGTCGCGCGGGCGGCTTCGCTCCGCGGGGAAATCCGGATTCAGCCCGATCAGTTGGCGGACGCCGATGCGGAGCTTCCCGCAGTGGACGAACACGACCATGTCGTTCGCTTTCGCCACCTCCAGCGCGGCCGTCACCTCCGGCGCCTGGATCGAGTAATCATGCATCGCGGGGAAGAGCAGCATGCCCCGAAAGCCGAAGCGCGGCTGCACCCCGTTGAGCGCCGTCAGGGTGGCGGGAACCATCGGGTTCACCGTGCAGAACGGGACGAAACGGCCGTCCGACGCCGCGGCGACCTCACCCACGACGATCAGTTCCGGCGGAACCGAAGCGAACAGCAGGGTGCGCGCGATGCGGTGACGGTCCAGTTCCCGCATCCACCGCGCGGCGTGGGTGGCCGCGTCCGGGCCCGGGACCTCCAGTCCGCCGGCTCGGATGCGCTCCAGCGTGGTCTCTGGTTCCCGTCCGTCCACCAGCGTGGTCTGGAAGTCGTAGAACTCGCGGCCGAAAAAATGGGTGTGGGCGTCGAAGATCATCACGGCTGGAACTCCCCGTGTTATAGTCGTGGAGCGGATATTATGGCGCGGCGGGCCCCTTGCGGTCAATCCGCCGCCGCGTGTTCGTGTCCTTACCGGTTGGCCGCGGGAATCCACATGGAACACACCGTCCAGACCCGATACTGGCACCTCCTCGACGACGGCCGCGTCCAGTGCGACCTGTGTCCGCGTTTCTGCAAGCTCCGCGAGGGACAGCGCGGCATGTGCTTCGTCCGCGCGCGCGAGGGCGATGCGGTGGTTCTCACCACCTGGGGCCGCTCCAGCGGATTCTGCATCGACCCCATCGAGAAGAAGCCGCTCAATCATTTTCTCCCCGGGAGCGCGGTGCTCTCCTTCGGGACCGCCGGGTGCAACCTCGCCTGCTCGTTCTGTCAGAACTGGGACATCTCGAAGTCGCGGGAAGTCGAGACGCTGTCCGAGGAGGCCACCCCGGACGCGATCGCGCGGGCGGCGGCGGCGACGGGATGCCGCAGTGTCGCGTTCACCTACAACGACCCGGTGATCTTCATGGAGTACGCGATCGACGTGGCCATCGCGTGCCGCGCCCGCGGGATCAAGACGGTGGCGTTCACGGCGGGCGAGATCTGCCCGGAGCCGCGGCGCGAGTTCTATCAACATATCGACGCGGCCAACGTGGACCTCAAGGGCTTCACCGAGGACTTCTACCGGAAGATCTGCAAGGGGAGCCTCGCCGGCGTGCTCGACACGCTGGTGTACCTCAAACAGGAGACGAAGGTCTGGTTCGAGATCACCACGCTGCTCATTCCGGGGCACAATGATTCGGATGAGGAGCTGAGGGGGCAGTGCGCGTGGATCCGCGCGAACCTGGGCGTCGACGTGCCGCTGCACTTCTCCGCGTTTCACCCCGACTTCATGATGCGCGACGTCCCGCCCACGCCGCCGGAGACGCTCACGCGCGCGCGCGGGATCGCGCTGGACGCCGGGTTGCGCTACGTGTACGTGGGGAACGTGCACGACGAGACGGGGAGTAGCACGTACTGTCACGAGTGCGGGGAGAAGCTGATCGGCCGCGACTGGTATCTCCTCACGGCGTGGGCGCTCGACGCCGGCGGGCGTTGCCGCAAATGCGGGACGCCGCTGCCGGGGCTGTTCGATGCGAGGCCGGGGACGTGGGGCGCGAAGCGGCAGCCGGTGGATATGAGCGTGTTCGCCTAGGCGTCACGAGCGCTGGCGCGTCGCCTTGCGGCGCAGCGCCGTTTCGTAGACTTCCAGGTCCCGCGGCGAGAAGCAGCAGAACGTGACCTCGTCGGGGAGTTTCGCCCGGGCGAGGACCTCCCGCACCGTTTCCACCGCCACCCGCGTTGCCATCTCGATCGGATAGCCGTACGCACCGGTGCTGATGGCAGGAAACGCGACGCTACGAAGCCCGTGCCCGGCGGCGATCTCGAGGCTTCGCCGGTAGCACGAGGCGAGCAGCTCCGGCTCGCCGGACGAACCTCCCTGCCACACCGGCCCCACCGTGTGAATCACGAATCGCGCGGGCAGGCTGTAGCCCTTCGTGATCTTCGCGTCGCCCGTCCCGCAGCCGCCGAGTGAGCGGCACTCTTCGAGCAGCGCGGGGCCGGCGGCGCGATGGATGGCGCCGTCGACCCCGCCGCCGCCGAGCAGCGAGGAATTGGCGGCGTTCACGATGGCGTCGACGTCGAGGGTAACGATGTTCCCCCGAATCACCCGGATCACACACACGGCAGGCAATCGAAGACCTCGATTCTCGTTTCCTCGCCGGCCCGGATGATGACCGGGGTGTCGACGTACCACAGCGCCGGCCCGCCGCGATTGATGTCGTACACACGGATGGTGTAGTGGCCTTCCCGCAGGACGAACCCCGCGTAGCCCGCGTCGTTGGTCTTGCGCACGATCCCGCGCT
>DASTOO010000384.1:0-2398 GCA_035762505.1 Candidatus Krumholzibacteriia bacterium | reverse complement strand
TGCCGAAGAACTCCTCCAGCGAGTCGTCGCCGGCGATCTCACTGCGCACGCGCGCGTCCGCCGACGGAACCGGCTCGAACACGTTCATGATGTCGAGCACGGTGATCCGGTCCGCCGGCCGCGCCAGGCGGTAGCCGCCGTGGGGTCCGCGCATCCCCACCACGAAACCGGATCGCACCAGGCGCTGGAACACCTTGGCGAGCGCGGTCTCGGGAATGTGATGGCGGTGCGCGATGCTGGATACGCTGACCGCTTCGGCCTCCCCGGCGCGGGCGAGATCGAGCACCGCGTAGAGCGCGTAGCGGGCGCTGATGCCCAGTGTCATTCGTCGGCGCGCTCCGGGCGCGGCGCGGCCAGGTCGAGATCCAGGCACAGACGGGCGGCGGGTCGGAACCCCTCGCGCTGGAAGAAGCCGATCAGGGGAAGCTCGTCCCACCCCACTTCGGTGCGAAGGGACGTGACCCCGAGGCCGAAGAGATTCGTGCGCAGCTGCTCGAGCAGGGCCCGGCCCACACCCCGGCCGCGGAACGCCGGGTGCACGTCGATCGTGTCGAGCACGGCCACCGGTTCGGACTGGCCGAACTCCCCGTAGTACACGCGCGCCAGAAGAAATCCCGCGAACGCGCCGTCCACCTCGCCCGCCAGCGAGACCTTGATGCCCGTCTCCGCGAGGTTCTGCTGCAGCTTCACGCGGAAGTAGTCCTCGCGCCGGCGCCCGACGTTCTTCGCGTCCAGCGCGATGACGGCCTCCAGGTCGGACGGCCGTAGATTCCGCACCACCACGGTGCCCTTCGTCGCTTCATTCATGTCTGCCTCCACCGGTTTCACGCGATCAGCTGGCCCCCGTCCACGCGCAGCACCTGTCCGGTGACGTGGCGCGACATGCCGGACGCTAGAAAGAGCGCCACGCGCGCGACGTCTTCCGGTTCGCCGAGGCGCCGCAGCACGGTCTCGTCCTGCGCGCGAACGCGCACGTCTTCTCCCAGTTGCTCGGTCATCGCGGTGCGGATCATCCCCGGCGCGATCATGTTGACGCGCACGCCGAACGTCCCCAGCTCGCGCGCGGCGGTGCGCCCCAAGCCGATGAGACCGGCCTTGCTGGCCGCGTAGTTCGACTGGCCGAACTTGCCGCGCCCCCCGTTGATGGAGCTGACCAGGATGACGCTTCCCGCCGCCGCGCGCCGCAGCATCGGCACCGCGCCGTGCAGGAGGTGAAACGCCGAGTCGAGGTTGACGCGCATCACGCGGCTCCACGCGTCCGGGGTCATCTTCCACAGGACTGCGTCGTCCGTGACGCCCGCCGCGTGCACGAGCACGTCGAGGTTCCCCCCCGTTTCTGCGAGAATACGAAAGAGCGCCGCGATCGCGGACGCGTCGGCGAGGTCGCAGGGAATGAACGTGACGCCGTCCGGCACCGTCGCGCCCGGGCGGTCGACGACGATCACCGTGGCGCCAGCCTCCTGGAAGAGCCGGACGATCTCCGAACCGATGCCGCCGGCGCCGCCGGCGACGAGCGCCACCTTCCCGCGCAACGACAGCATCAGGGCGAGGTCCTCGCGGGTGGTCATGCGTGCACCCCCGCTCCCAGCGATATGCCGCGCGCGGCGAGCTTCCGCGCGCGGAAGGCTCCCCACAGCGCGGCGCCGAGGGCCCCCGCGTACACCGAGTCCGGGTGGGCGCGGATCTCCAGGGCGTGCTTCTGTCCGTCGGCCGCGGCCTCGCGCAGCGCCGCCACCAGCCCCACGTCGCTCGCCAGCCCGCCGGTGATGAGTGTGACACCCCGCGCGCCCGCGGAGGTGAGGAGACGCAGGTAACGCCCCGCCATCGACTGGTGGATGCCCTTGATGATGTTCGGCGTGGTGATGCCGCGCGAAACCATGTTGATCACGTCGGTCTCGGCGAGCACCGCGCAGATCGACGAGCACGCCTCCGGGTCGTCGGCCTGCAACGAGAGCGGGCCGATCTCCTCCAGCGTGACGCCCAGGTATCGGCTGATGTTCTCCAGGAACTGACCGGACCCGGACGCGCACTGGCTGGTCATGCGGTAGCCCAGGACCTTCGCGCGCTCGTCGAGCAGAATGCCGCGCGTGTGCAGCGCGCCGATGTCGAGAACCGCGCGCGCCCCGGGGTCCAGGAAGAGACCGCCGCGCGCGTGCGTCGTCATGCCGTAGAAGTGGCCGGTCCGGAACGGAACCGACTCGCCCTCGCCGGTGGTGGCCACGTACGCCATCTCGCCGGAACTCACGCCCGCCTCTTCCGCGCACTGCCGGAACAGGTCGGTGGTCACCACGTGCGGGTCGCGCCGGCGGATGCGCTCGGTGGTCTTTGCCAGCACGCGCGCTCCCCCGTCACCCGCGTCCTCCATCACCACGATCTTGATGGCGGAGGAACCGACGTC
>DASTOO010000383.1:0-3916 GCA_035762505.1 Candidatus Krumholzibacteriia bacterium | reverse complement strand
AGGTTCTCCGTGACCGCTCCCCCCAGCCTGAAGTCCGCGGCGGCGCCCCACTCGCGGTCCACATCTCCCTCATTGGGAAGGGTCACGTCGGCCGTTCCCGCGCCGAGGTTGAACCCGATGAAGAAGCCACCATGGTGGTGGGGGTTGTCACCGGCCCACGCAACACCGGATACAAGCAACGACAGAATCGCAACCGCCGCCAGAGTCGTGCTCCTCATTTCCGACCTCCTTGTTTTCACACCAACCCACTCAGTACCCCTCGCCTTCGCCCGGCGCTACGGCCTTCCCCGCGTGCACCTTGAACTGGATCACGAAGTACGTGATCACCAGCGGAATCCCGATGACCCACCACGCCAGCGCCGTCCGGAGTCCCTGCGCGTCGTTGCTCGCGTTGAGCGCCGTGATGGACCACGACTCATCACCGACCGCGCGCAGCATGACCGGGAAGATCGACGCGGCCGTGGCCGCCATGAGTCCAATCAGGAAGGCCGACGAGCCGAGGAAGGCGCGACGGTGCGAACCGCGCCGCAGACCCAGGACCGCCGCGAGGAGCCCGCCGAGCGCCAGCGCCGCGCACGCCCACGCCAGGGGGCGCGTCGCGAACTGATCGAACATGGCGGGATTCATGCGGACCGTCACAATCGTCATGACGGGCCACAACACGGCAACGATGAGTGCGGCGACGTGCCCGATGCGGCAGCTCCGCTCCCCGACCGCACCGTCCGTCTTCCATGCGAGGTAGGCGCCGCCCTGCATCGCCAGCGCCGCCAGTGCGTAGACGCCGACCAGCACCGTGTACCAGTCGAGGATCCCCACCGGCGACCGCGCCGAGAAATCGGTGAAGAGCGAGAGGCTGAACCACCCACTGGCGTCCAGCGGCAGACCGCGCAGGAGGTTGCCCAGCGCGCAGCCGAAGAAGATGCACAGCAGCAGGCTCCCGATGGCGAAGCCGGCATCCCAGAACGCGCGCCACAGGGGCGACGTCACGTGGCTGCGGAATTCGATCGAGATCCCGCGCAGGATGAGACACCACAGCACCAGGAAGATCGCGAAGTAGAATCCGGACAGCCCCGCGGCCAGCACCCTGGGGAACGCGACAAAGAGCGCGCCGCCGGTCGCGAGCAGCCACACCTCATTGGCGTCCCAGTACGGACCGATCGCCGCTAGCACTTGCCTGCGCTCCTCGTCGCTGCGTGCGACGAACAGATGCAGGACGCCGGCGCCGAGGTCGAAGCCGTCCATGACGACGTACATGGTCAGCATCACCGCGACGATTCCGAACCAGAGTTCAACCATGGGACGCCTCCCCGCGCGCCGCACCCGTGGCCGGGCCGTGCGCGATCTCCCGCGCGACCAGGAACAGGAACAGGACCCCGAGTACGAAGTACAGGCCGCAGAAACCGATCAGGGTGAAGAGCGCCGTCCCGGAATGCACCACCGGGCTGGACGCGTCGGCCGTCCGCATCAGTCCATAGACGACCCACGGCTGACGCCCCAGTTCGGTGGTGAGCCAGCCCGCCGTGTTCGCAATGTAGGGGAACGGAAACATCAGCATCAGGAGCCACAGCAGCCAGCGTGTATTCGCGAGCCGGTTCCGCCACGCGGAGAGCTCCGCCAGCAGCATGACGCCGATCATGATGGTGCCCAGTCCGGCCATCACGTGGAAGGCGTAGTACAGCAGCTCGATGTTGTCCGGCCAGTTCTCCTCGGGAAATTCGTTCAACCCGGGCACGTTGCTGTGGAACGTCCCGAAGGCGAGGAAGCTCAATACTCCGGGCACGCGGACCGGATTATCGAGGCGCCGTTCGTTCACGTTGGGCTGGCCTATCAGCGTGATCTCGGCGAAGGGGCCGCTTTCGAAGCGTCCCTCCATGGCGGCCAGCGAAACCGGCTGATACTTCGCCACCAGCTTCGCCTGGATGTCGCCGGTGGGAAACGCCACCAGCACGCTCGACACGACTCCGCAGGCGACGCCGAGGCGGAGGAAGCGTCGCGCGGTCTCCGCGTGCTGGCCGCGGAGCAGGTAGTACGCGCCCGTCGCGGCCACCACGAACGACGCCGTGACCACGGAGGCGACCATGGTGTGCGCGTACTGCGCGACCGCCCACGGGTTGAAGAGGAAAGCGAAGAAATCGACCAGCCGCAGGGTCCCGTCCGCGGCGATCCCGTAGCCCACGGGCCGCTGCATGAACGCGTTGGTCGCGACGATGAAGTAGCCCGAGAGCCAGCTGCCCAGCCACAGCGCGAGCGACGCGAGAAAGTGGCCGCGCCGCCCCACCCGCCGCTCGCCCCACACCAGGATCGCGATGAACCCCGACTCCAGGAAGAAGGCGAACAGGCCCTCCATGGCGAGCGTGTGCCCCACGACCTTGCCGGTGAACTCGGTGAAGCGCGCCCAGTTGGTACCGAACTGGAACTCCATCGGGATCCCCGTCACGACACCGACCGCAAAGTTGAGACCGAAGATCCGGATCCAGAAGCGGGCGGCGTCGTTCCAGCGATCGTCGCCGCGCAGCCCGCGCCACTTCATGACGAAGATCAGGAACGCGAGCCCCATCGTGAGCTGCGGGAATATATAGTGGTAGACCGCCGTAAAGGCGAACTGGAGACGATGCCAGATGAGGGCGTCGGCCATAGCAACTCCTTGCGCGGTTGCGACACAGCCTAGCGCCGTTCGGCGCGACATGGCAAGAAAACTCGCGGGACGCTATGATAGTCGACGCTACGAACGAAAGGAACCCCATGCAACAGATGATGAAATGGCTCGAGCGGCGCTTCGCCTACGAACCGCCCGCGGGTGAATACCCTTCCCTCGTCGAACGGCTGCGCGGAACACCCGCGCGCGTGGCCGACCGGATCCGGTACGTCCGTGCCGGCGCGCTCACCGCCCGCGACGGCGACGCCTGGTCCGCCCAGGAGAATATCGGGCACCTGCTGGACCTGGAGGCGCTCTGGCTGACGCGCGCGGGCGAACTTCTCGCCGGCGCGAAGGATCTGGCCGCCGCCGACATGTCCAATGCGAAGACGCGCGCGGCCGGTCACAACGACCGCGCCATCGCGGCCGTCGTCGCGGAATTCGCGGTGGCGCGGGGGAATCTCGTCGAGCGCCTCGACGCGGTGACGAACGCAGACGTCGAGCGCGCCGCGCTGCACCCGCGCCTCAAGCGGCCCATGCGGCTCGTCGACCTGGTGTTCTTCGTGGCCGAGCACGACGACCACCACCTTGCCATCGTCACCCGGCTCCTCGCCGTCGCGCGCCGCTGACGCCGCTATTCGAACTTCGGCGGGCGCCTGGTGTGGAAGTCGGTCGCGTCCTGGTACGCCTTCGCGACCGCGAGCACGGTCGCGTCGCCGTAGAGCCGCCCCATGAACGTGATGCTGGTCGGCTCTCCGTTGTCGTCGAAGCCGTTGGGCAGCACCACGCACGGGTGCCCGGTCAGGTTCGTGAGGAGCAGGTTGTCGCCGCCGAAGGTGGGCGTGATATACACATCCACGGGAAGCTTCTCCATCTCGTGCATTACCTGTGTCCGGATCCGATTCGCCTGGATGTACTCGACGGCCGGGATGAAACGCGCCGCGCGGAACGTGTTCGGCCACGCGTTCTTGATCTGCCGGACCATGAGGTCGTCGCGGTTGCTGCGCGTGAGATCGTCGAACGCCGCCGCCGCCTCCGCGGACAGGATGCACGCGAGCGGCATCACGTCGATCGCAGGCAGTTCGATGGGTTCGAGCGTGGCGCCCAGCTCGCGCAGCGTGTCGAGAGTCGCCTTGTCGCGCGCTTTGTTGGGATAGTCCTCCTCGAACATCGCCGCCACGTATCCGATCCGGATGCCGGAGAGCTTCGTGTCGGTGCGGTACGCGAAACCGCCGTCCACGACCGCGGGGTCGATCCCGTCGGCGCCCCGGATGGCGTCGA
>DASTOO010000382.1:0-4291 GCA_035762505.1 Candidatus Krumholzibacteriia bacterium | reverse complement strand
TGCACCCCGGTTCGGATGGCGGCGGTCGCTCGGGTCGTGGGGATACCGCGCGGCCGCCGCCGTCGTCGTTCTTGCCGCGGGCGTCTGGATCGGGCGCACCGTACTCCAGCCCGCGCCGCGAACGGCGGATCGCGCGCCCGGGGTCGCGGACGTAACTCCGCGCAACGACGGAAGGACGCCGGCGCAGGAACCGGCGCGGATTCCCGATGAGACGCAGGGGACGGGGACCGACCTCGCCGTCCGTCCCGGTGCGGTCGATGCTCCCGCCGGCGAAGTGCGTGAGGAAGCGCGGGACGTGACTGCGGGCGGGCCGGCCGCCGACGTCGTCGCGGCCTCGCACAGCGGCGACGACGCGCTGCGCTACATCGGCCGCTCGCAGGTGGTGTTGCTCGCGCTCCTGAACGGAGGCAACGGCGAGGCGGTGCCGGCCAGCTACACCAGCGAACGCGAACAGGCGCGCGTGCTGGTCGCCGAGGGGCGGCGGCTGCAGGACGGGCTCACGCGCCCGGAGGACCGCCGGCTGCGCGAATTGGTCGGCCAGCTCGAAATGATCCTGCGCGAGATCGCGAATCTCGAGGCGGACAACGATCTCGACGCGGTGGAGATGATTCGCAACCGGGTGGACCGGGAAGGCGTCCTGTTGCAGATCGACTTGCGGCAGATGCGCGAAGCGTCCGGGCCGGGCAACGACGGGAACGCCGGCGATCGGGAATACTGAGGAGGAAGCGCTGATGAGATACGACAACCACATGAAGAGAATTCTGATCGGCCTGGCCGCGGTTCTGGTGTTCGGCGCCGGCGCGCCGTCCGCCCCGTGGGCCAAGGACGAGGGCGCCGCCGCCGCCTACGAGAAGCTCAAGAACCTCATCTACGACGAGCGCTACTCCCAGGCCTACGAGGCGGCGCAGAAGTTCGTCTCCGACTACGGCGACAGCCGCTACGTGGAGGGCGCGGAGTTCTTCCAGTGCTACGCGCTGCAGCACTCGACGAAGGACTACAACAAGGCCTTCGACTGCTACGCGAGCTTCCTGGACCGGTACGGGGAGGGGAAGTGGGCGGACGACGCGCGTTCCGAGTACGTGAAGCTCGCCAAGCGGCTCTCCGATGCCGGCGACCCCCGCGGCAAGGCTGCGCTGGAGGGGCTCGCGGCACGCGAGATGTCCCGCGAGGACGGGGACTTCAAACTTTCGGTGCTATGGGCGCTGATGGACAACGGCGAGGAGGACGTTCCGTACGAGATGGTGACGGATCTCCTCAAGAACTCGAAGGACCCGGACGTCCGGCGCCACGTCGTGTACATGATCTCGGAGGTCGACGACCCGCGCGTGATCGACACCCTCATCGGCGTCGCGAAGTCCGATCCGGACCCCGACATCCGCCGTCACGCCATCTACGCGTTGAGCGAGCACGCCGAGGAGGCGAAGGTGATAGACGCGATGGTCGGCGTCATGAAGACCGAGAAGGACGCGGACATCCGGCGCCACGTCCTGTACGCCATCGCGGAGACGGAGCGCGAAGACGTCACCAGGATACTCGTCGACGTGGCGTTGCACGACTCGGACGAGGATGCGCGCCGCGCGGCGACCTACGCCCTCGCGGAGGTTGACAGCCCCGAGGCGACGGCCGCGCTGAAGTCGCTCGTCGAGACCTCGGACAACGAAGAGCTGAAGCAGGCGGCCCTGTACGCCCTGATCGAGCGCGATGACGTGGATATCGTTCCCACGCTGAAGAAGATCGCGCTCGCCAAGCCCACGACGCGCAACGGCCACGACCTGCGGCGCGCGGCGGTGTACGCGCTGGCCGAGGTCGATGACCCGTCGGTGGTGCCGGTGCTGACCGAGATCGTCAAGACCTCCGACGACGCGGAGGTGCGCAAGGCCGCGTTCTACGCGCTGGCGGAGCACGGCGGCGAGGAGGCCGAAGCGGTGCTGCGCGTCGCCGCGCTCGACACGCGCGACCAGGAGCTGGCCCGGGCGGCCGTCTACGGGCTCACCGACGTGCTCGAGGGAGAGGACGCGGCGGAGTTCTTCATGGACGTGTACCGCAAGTCGCCGTTCGAGGAAGTTCGCAAGGCGGCGCTGTACGCGGCCATGTCCAACGCGGGCGATGCTTCCGCGCCGGCGCTGGGACAGATGCTGGAGGGACAGAAGGACGCCGAGCAGCGGAAGATGATCGTGTTCGCGCTCGCCGAGATCGAATCCGAGGAGTCGGTCGCGATCCTGGCGAAGGTCGCGAAGTCCGACACCGACCGGGAAGTGCGCCGCGCCGCGGTTCAGGCCCTGGGTGCGATCGGCACGCCCTCGGCGAAGAAGGCCCTGCGCGATCTGCTCGACGAGCGCTGATACTGCGCACTATTCGAGCGTGCGCAGGCGCACGACGCGCATCTCGAGGTTGGGGGAGTGGGAGTACGCCGCCCATACCTCGCCCGTGTGCGGATCGACGTCCATGTGGCGGATGAACGCGTTCCGGGTGGGGAGCTCGAACTCGGCGAACGTCTCCGTCTTCGGATCGAAGCGCGCGATCGCGTCCGCGCCGCACTGCGAAACCCAGACGAAACCGCGCCTGGCGTCGACGCGCGCGCAGTACGGGAGGCTGTCGCGCACGGGAAGATCGTACTCGGTGAAGCGCTCCGTCGCGGGATCGAAGCGCGCGAGTCTTCCGCCCGCATACTCCGGTACCCACACCACGCCGTCGGGGCCGACGTCGCACCGCCGCGGGCCGCTGTGCGGTGCGGGCAGCGGATACGCCTTCGTGCCGCCGGTCTCCGGATCGTGACGGATGAGGCGGTTGCCGGCAAGCTCGGTGATCCACACCGCGTTGTCGGCCCCGACGCGCAGCTCGTACGGAATCGGCCCGCCCTGATCCTTCGGCATCGGTGTCGGCGGCGCCTCAAAGGTGTGCGTCTTTCCGGTGGCGGTGTCGACGCAGCCGAACAGGATGGGATCGCGCGTGAAGTGCCCGTTGAACCAGGCGCGTTTCTTCGCGTCGACACCCACGCTGTGGCCGTACATCCCGATGTCGTACACGTCCCACTTCTTCGCCCCCACACGGTAGCGCGCGAGCTTTTCGGGGAACCCGAGCAGAACCCACCAGTCGCCGTCGCGGTCGACGTCGAGCGCGCGCGGGTTTGCGCCCGGCACGGGAATCTCGACCGTGGTGAACTTCCCGGTCTTCGGGTCGAGCACGTACAGGAGGCCGCTGAACATGCCGGTGACGAGGACGCCGCCGCGCCCGTCACGCATGAGATCGTGCGGAAAGTCGAATTGTTGCGGGAGGTCCCACTCGGTCACCTCGTACGGAACTGGTGCCGCGGGGAGTGGCTTAGCCGTCGCCACGCTCCGTTCGATGGCCTGCGCGGTGAGATGGCGCGCGAGGTACGCGGCGGTCGGCCCGGCGGCCCGGTCCGGCGGCAGGATGGGGAAGTTCGTCTCGTGACCGGCGAAGGAGAGCATCAGCTCGACGGCTTCGGCCCACTCGGCCTCGTCGCGCGGTGTTCCGTCGACGTCGAGGACGTTCGCCGCGCGCATGGAATGGCAGCCCATGCAATCGACGATGAAGCGCCGTTTCTCATCGGCGTCGGGGAGGATGCCGATGAACGCCCGGGGAGGGGTGTCGGTGACGGCGGCGACGGGTGTCGCGAGGTCGAGATCGCCGCCCCCCGCGCGGCCCGCCGACATGGCCCCACGCACGCGCGCGGTCACGGTGAAGGCGCCGGGAGAAACGTCAATCCGGTAGCGACCGTCGCGGTTGCTGCGCACGGACACGGCGACGCCGCGCGACGAGTCGCGCGCGGTAACGAATGCACCAGCAACGGGTTTCCCGTCGCGCTTCACGTGGCCCGCGAGGGTTGCGGAGCCGGCGGGCGCAGAGGAGACAAGGGCGGCCAATGCCGCGGCGAGCACGATACGCATGGATCCTCCAGGACGGTGTGGTGGCGGCGCGAACGTATACGCCTTAGCGGGACCGTGAGTTGCGCCGGGTCGGCCGCGTTTGCAGTCACCGGGAAACCCGAACAGTTGCGCGAGCCAAGCCTGGATCATACAAAGCTGGGCGCCCGGCGGGAAGGGTAGGGTGTCGTCTCAGCGCACGATCCGACCGCGCGCGACGGTCTGCGTGCTCCCGTCGGTGTTGCCGTTGAAGAGAAGAATTGCGCCCTTATCTCCCGCAACGTAGATCTCACCCGCCGAGCGCCCGCCGACGGCGTGGAGATTCCGATTCGTCGCCGGAACGAGTCGCCGCCAGCCGCCGCCATCGTAATGGATGATCGTCCCATCCCAGCCGACGGCATAGA
>DASTOO010000381.1:0-11703 GCA_035762505.1 Candidatus Krumholzibacteriia bacterium | reverse complement strand
GAAGGACATCATCATCTCCGGCGGTGAGAACATCAGCACTATCGAGGTGGAGCAGGCGCTGGCGAGCCACCCCGCGGTCCTGGAGTGCGCCGTGATCGCAATTCCCGACGAGACCTGGGGGGAGGCCCCCAAGGCCTTCGTGTCGCTGAGACCCGGAGCGGCGGCATCCGCGGAAGAGCTGCTGGAACACTGCCGCGCCCGGCTCGCCCGCTTCAAGGTGCCGAGGGCAATCGCCTTCGGCCCGCTGCCGAAGACGTCGACGGGGAAGGTTCAGAAGTTCGTTCTGCGCGATTCCGAGTGGAAGGGCCGGGAAGAGCGCATCAACTGAGGAGGTTCATGTGTCTTCCAAAGCGGTGCGCCTGGTGCTAGCATGCCTGGTGTGCGCCGCGCTGGCCGTCGGCGCCGGCCTGTTGATCCAGCATTGTTCCGGGCCGAAGTGATCCACACGGGAGGTCTCGATATGAAGAAGAACATGGGAGCCGCCGACCGAGTGATACGAACCTTGATCGCCGTGTTGATCGGCGTGCTGTTCTTCAAGGGCGTGATACCGGGTGTGCTCGGTGTGGCTCTCGGGATACTGGCGATCATCTTTCTCGCCACGAGTCTCGTCGGCTGGTGTCCGCTCTACCTGCCTTTCAAGATCTCGACGTGCCGGACCGCCCCGGCGAAGGCGAAGTAGCGCCCGCGCGCGGGTGACACCCGCGTTCAGCGCATAAGGACGCGTGGAACGTCCCGCGGAACGGGTGTATAATCGCTCCAGCCGCTTGCATTGCACCATTCACCCACGGGTGATCCTCATGTGCATTCGCTCGTTCCTCTCATCGTCGCTCGTCGGCCTCGTACTGCCGCTCGTGACGGCAGTCGGGTGCGAACATGATCCCGCCTCTTCATCGTCCGACGCCGCCGTGCCGGCCACCCTGGAGCGCGCCGGGGCCGGCGGTGTGGCTGGCGTCCCGGGCGCGCGCGGCGGCGGGCTCGTCCCTCTCGGCAGCGGTTACCGCTGGACATACCAGGGCGGAGTCGTGTTCCAGGAGCCGGGAGAGCCTTTCCAGATTCCGCGCGTGGAGACCCACACGATCATCGGCACCGAGAGCCGTTCCGGTCGGGACTACTGGCTGCTCGAGCAGGTCATCGAGGAACACGTGTTCGGAGGAGACCGGGAGATCGTGAACTGGTCGCGTCTGCGCCAGGACCGCACCGGTCTCTTTGTCGCCGACGTGTCGGTCATCGAGCCTCCGGCAGGATTGTCCGTAGCCGCCGAACCTTGCGCCGACGCCCTGGCAGAGGCGGCCTGGGAGCGCATGGCGGGCTCCCTGCGCGACAGCGAGCGGGCAGCGTACCGGCGCGCGTGGGAAGAGCTCGCTGCCCGGCGCGACGCGCTGCGCTCTCTCGTCCGGCTCGCCGCTTCGACGGTCGCCGCGACGGGTCTCGGACGCGACCCCGGCGGCGTTGCCGCAGGAGAGCTGACGCGGCTGTCATATCCGCTGCATCCTGGTGCAGAATGGGTCATCCGGGAAGAACCGCTCTTTCGCTGCCGCGTGGAGGCGGTCGACGTGCTGGCGCTTCCCATCGGGCGCGTGCCCGCGTACCGCACGCGGATCGAAGGCGTTTTCTTCGACGCGGACGACGACGTGTTCTTCTGGTATGGCCACGTCGGCTTCGTCGGACAGTCGGTGCACACCGAGACGGTTGCCACGGATCCGGACGGCAATCCGATCGGCACTCTCATCGCGGACGACACACTCTTCCTCACGAGCGTCACGCTGGGCACACCGGGGGGGCTTCACTAGCCGGCGATCCACCGCGCCGCTTCGTCGCGGCAGTCGCGGAGTGCCCGCGGAGGGAGGGGTGCGACCGGCGCGGGCCCGAGCGCGAGCCACCACCAGCCCACGTCGTGCCAGCGGCCCAGCTTGAATCCGGGCTTCGGAAGCCACGCCACCCGTTCGAATCCCATCTTCTCATGCAGTGCAACACTCGCTTCGTTCGGTTGCGCGATGAGTCCCACCGCGTTGAGATACCCCTGCCCGCGCATGCAGCGAAACAACGCCCGGTACAGTGCGCGTCCCAGCCCGCGCTGTCGCGAGTCGGGCGCGATGTACACGGAGACCTCCGCCGTCCACTGATACGCCGCGCGGTCCTTGAACGGGGACGCGTAGGCATAGCCGATGATCCGATCGCCGTCGACCGCGACCAGCCAGGGGTGCGTCGCGAGGAAGCGCCGCACGCGTTCCGCGAACGCGTCGGCGGAGGGGACATCAGTTTCGAAGGTGGAATGCGACGACTCGACGAAGGGCCGGTAGATCTCGAGACAGCCCGCGGCGTCGTCCGGTGTCGCCAGACGGATGAGCATGGCGCAGGATACTCCGCGCAGGGCCGTGGCGTCCATGCCCCGAAAAGCCCTTGATCGGATCGGCGCCCGCGGTAGAATCTTCGCTCGAGGGAGACCGCACATGAGAAGAGTCCTGTTCCTGCTCGGTGTTGTCGCACTCGTCGCGTGCGACGACGATGTACCGCCCACCGTCCCGCCGACCTTCGAACCCACCGCGCCGACGCTTCTCTCGAGCGGGAGTCCGACCAGGGACGAAGACCCGAGCGTCATCCTGGCACGTGACGGCTCGGTGGTCGTCGCGTGGTTCTCCGACCGGGGCGGCAACAATGACGTCTACATCACGCGCACCACCGACGGTGCCAACTGGGCGCCCGCGGTGCGCGTCACGACGAATGCGGGCGGCGACTTCTATCCCAATCTGTTCCAGGACGGCGCCGGCACGTTCCACCTGGTGTGGTTTCGCTGGTATGCGCTCGAGCGGGGGCACATCGTGCACAACGAAAGCGCCGGCCCGCTCTCCTGGAATCCCGCCGACGAGGACAGCGTTACGACGGCTCCCGACGTCGACGACTGGGTGCCGTGCATCACCGGCGCCGCCGACAGCCTGCTGGTGTTCTTCGTGAGCAACGAGCGCGACGCGGTGAATCCCACGAATGAGATCTACCTGAGCATCCGGCGCCCCGGCGCCACGGCCTGGGACGCCGCGCTTCCGGTTCCCGGCGTCAACAGCGCGACGCAGCACGACCACCTGCCATTCGCCGCGCAGACCGGCCCGAACGAATTCACGCTGGTGTGGGTGCGCCACGATACCTCGCAGCCCTCGCCGTGGCTGTCGCCGCCGCCGACGTCGCACCTCTACTACTCGCAGTCGACGGACGGAACGACCTGGTCGGCGCCGGTGCAGGTGACGAACGACGTGGGCGCCGTGGTGAACGTGTTTCCCGCGCTGTACCGGCGGCAGACCGGAGAGTGGCGCGTGGTGTGGCTCTCCACGCGCGCGGGGGCGCCGGCCGCGTACGAACTGCCGGTGGCGTCCCTCGACGCGTATCCGGCGGGAATCGTGGAGAACACGTCGCTTCCTCCCGGTTACTCGCACCGCATCGCGCCCACGCCCGTCTCCGGCGCCTACCTCGGCGCCTGGGTGCAGGGGCCCGAGGGCGCCCAGGACGTTTACTATCGGGTCCACCGGCCGTAGCGCGCGGTACTACCCCCGTTGCCCCGCCCCCCGCTTTTTGATACCTTCCTCTTTTGCCGTCCACAAGCGAATGAAGCAGAAAGATCTCGTCGTCCGGGGCGCCCGGGAACACAACCTCAAGAACATCAACGTCACCCTGCCGCGCAACAGACTGGTCGTGGTGACGGGATTGAGCGGCTCCGGGAAGTCCTCCCTCGCCTTCGACACCATCTACGCCGAGGGCCATCGGCGCTACGTGGAGAGTCTCTCCGCGTACGCGCGCCAGTTCCTGGGACAGATGGAAAAGCCCGACGTCGATCGCATCGAGGGCCTGTCACCCGCGATTTCGATCGAGCAGAAGACCACGGGCCGCAACCCGCGTTCCACCGTGGGCACCATGACGGAGATCTACGACTACCTGCGCCTGCTCTTCGCGCGGGTGGGAACGCCGCACTGCCCGACCTGCGGGCGCGTGATCGCGCAACAGACCATCCAGCAGATCCACGATCGCATCCTCTCGTTTCCGCCCAACACGCGCGTCGCGATCCTGGCGCCGCTGGTGCGCGGCCGCAAGGGCGAGCATCGCAAGGTCTTCGAGACCATCGAGGCGCAGGGTTTCGTGCGCGCGCGCGTCAACGGCGAGATCGTGGACGCCGGCCACCCGCCCGGGCTCAACCGCCAGCAGAAGCACGACATCGATGCGGTGGTGGACCGTCTCGTGGTGGATCCGAAGAACGCTCGCCGCATCGCGGACTCACTCGAGGCCGCCTCGCGGCTCGCCGACGGCAACATCACCGTGCTCGCCGGCGGCGAGGAGCACGTGTTCTCCCTGCAGTTCGCGTGCGCCGGTTGCGGCACGAGCTTCGGCGAACTCTCGCCGCGCCTGTTCTCGTTCAACTCGCCCTACGGGGCGTGCCCGGAGTGCAGCGGGTTGGGGTCGCGCATGGACTTTAACGAGGCGCTGGTCGTGCCCGATGACGCGCGGACGATCGACGGCGGCGCGCTCGCGCCGATGGGGAAGCTGAAGGGCAACTGGGGACGGTCGCAGCTCGAGGCGCTCGGCGACCACGTGGGCTTCGGCCTCGATACGCCGTGGAAGGAGCTGCCGGGCAAGGCGCGTAAGGCGGTCCTGCACGGCATCGAGGGCGAGATCGCGGTGAAGATGGATTTCGCGAAGGTGAAGGGCGAATACCGGACCGGCTGGGAGGGGTTGATTCCGTGGCTGCGGCGCCGCCACCGGAGCACGTCTTCGGACAGTGTCCGCAAGTGGGTCGAGACCTTCATGACCATCGAACCGTGCGCGGCGTGCGGCGGCGCGCGTCTGCGGCCCGAAGCGCTCGCGGTGCGCGTGAGTGGGAACACCATCGCCGACGTGTGCCGTTGGAGCGTCGCGCGTTCCCTCTTCGAGATCAACGCGTTCCGGCTGGAGGGGAACGCCGCCCTGATCGGGGCACCCATCCTGCACGAGATCGTGTCGCGCATCCGTTTCCTCGCGGACGTGGGCCTGGGCTATCTCTCGCTCGACCGGGGCTCGGCGACCCTCGCCGGCGGCGAGGCGCAGCGGCTCCGCCTCGCCACCCAGATCGGTTCCAGACTGATGGGCGTCCTTTATATACTGGACGAGCCGTCCATCGGGCTCCACCACCGGGACAATGCGCGCCTCATCAAGACGCTCAAGGAACTCCGCGACATCGGAAACACCGTCATCGTGATCGAACACGATCGCGACACGATCCTCGCCGCGGACTACGTGGTGGACCTCGGCCCGGGCGCCGGCGTGCATGGCGGCGAAGTGGTCGCAGCGGGGACGCCCCTCGAGATCATGCGCGTGCAGGACAGTGCGACGGGGCGCTACCTGCGCCTGGATGCGCCGGTGGTGTCGCGCGGCGCGCGCCGTCACCTCATCGCGGAGGGCGTTGTCGTGCGCGGGGCGCGCGAGAACAACCTCAAGCGCATCGACGCGACGTTTCCGCTCGGCGTGTTCACCGTCGTCACCGGCGTCAGCGGTTCGGGGAAGAGTACCCTCGTGAACGACATCCTGTTCCGCGCGGTGCATCGCGAGATCTACGGCGGCAACGAGCTTCCTGGTGCGCACGATCGGATCGACGGGCTGGACCGGATCGACAAGGTGATCGACATCGACCAGTCGCCCATCGGGCGCACGCCGCGCTCGAATCCCGCCACCTACACCGGCGTCTTCACGCCCATCCGTGACCTCTTCGCGCAGCTCCCCGAAGCGCGCGCGCGCGGTTACAAGGTGGGGCGCTTCAGCTTCAACGTGGCCGGGGGCCGCTGCGAGCGCTGCGAGGGCGACGGCGTCATCAAGGTGGAGATGCACTTCCTGCCGGACGTCTACGTCACGTGCGAGACGTGCAAGGGGCGCCGCTACAACCACGAGACGCTGCAGGTGACGTACAAGGGCCTGAGCATCGCGGACGTCCTTGACCTGAGCGTCGAGGCCGCGGCCGGGGTGTTCGCGAGCTTCCCGGTCGTCCGCAGGACGTGCGAAACCCTGGCGTCCGTCGGGCTGGGATACATCAAGCTCGGCCAGCAGGCGACGACCCTCTCGGGCGGCGAGGCGCAGCGCGTCAAGCTCGCGGCCGAGCTGGCCAAACGGGGCACCGGGAGAACCCTCTACATCCTAGACGAGCCCACCACCGGGCTTCATCATGAGGATGTCCGGATGCTCCTCGACGTCCTCAACAAGCTTGTGGATAAAGGGAATACCGTTATTGTGATCGAGCATAACCCCGATGTAATATTGGCTGCCGATCACATCATCGACCTCGGTCCGGAGGGCGGGGAAGCGGGCGGCGAGGTGGTGGCGACCGGTTCTCCGTACGACATCATGCAGTGCGCGGAGTCGCACACCGGTGCCATGCTGCGCGAGATGGCCGCTCCGAATACCGCCGCCGCTGAGGCCGACGTGCCGCGCGGCGGAAACGTCGCCTGATCGCCGGCGTCGCGCCGGGGCAGACCTGGATCAACATGACCAAGCTCGGAAAGACACCTCTCTACGACGTCCACCTGGCGGCCGGCGCGCGCATGGTGCCGTTCGCCGGCTTCGAGATGCCGGTTAGCTACACGGGGCTCATCGAGGAGCACACCGCCGTGCGCGAGCGCGTGGGGCTGTTCGACGCGAGCCACATGGGTGAGTTCATCGTGTCGGGCCCGGATACCTGGGCCTACCTCGACCGTGTTGTCACCAATGACTGCTCGAAGCTCGCCGCGGACGGCGTCCTCTACACCGTGATGTGCCGCGAAAACGGCACCGTGGTGGACGACCTCCTCGTTGCGAAAATCGCGGACGATCGCGCGATGGTGGTCGTGAACGCCTCCAACATCGACAAGGACTTCGCGTACATGAAGGCGCTCCTGCGCGGCAAGGTTGAACTCGAGAACGCCAGCGACGCGTGGGCGCTGATCGCCGTCCAGGGGCCGAAGGCGCACGAGACGGTCAAGGCGACGCCGATGCTCTCGACCATTCGCGCGGAGGTGGATTCCGTTCTATATTACCGTTGGCGCTCCTTCGTCGTGGACGGGGAGCGTTTCGTCGTCTCCCGGACCGGCTACACCGGCGAGCGCGGCTTCGAGATATTCGTCCCGCCCGCGCGCGCGCGCGAGCTGTGGGGCCAGCTGATGGCCGCGGGGGCGCCGTTCGGGGTCGTGCCGGCGGGGCTCGGCGCGCGCGACACGCTGCGCTTCGAGGCGTGCCTGTGCCTGTACGGCCACGAGCTGGACGACGAGGCGACGCCGCTCGAAGCGGGCCTGAACTGGCTCGTGAAGCTCAACAAGCCGGACTTCGTGGGGCGCGCGGCGCTCGCCGCGGAGAAGGAGCGCGGTTCGCGGAAAACGCTGGCGGGTTTCGAGCTGGAGGGGCGCAACATCGCGCGCCAGGGTTACGCGGTCATGCGCGGCGAATCGGTGGTGGGCAGGGTGACGAGCGGGACGTTCGCGCCCACGCTCAAGAAGAGCCTGTGCCTCGCGTACGTCGACGCGGACAGCATCGACGCGGAGCTCGCCATCCAGGTGCGTACGAACACGGTCCCGGCGCGCCGCGCGCCGATCCCGTTCTACCCGAGCCGCGCAAGGGAATAGAAAGGTCAGGACGATACATGGACTTCAAGAACGTTCGTTTCACCAAGGATCACGAATGGGTCCGCCTGGACGGCGGGGACGAGGTCACCGTCGGCATCACCGACTTCGCCTCCGGCGAGCTGGGCGACATCGTCTACGTCGAGCTGCCGAAGGTGGGCGCCGGGGTCAGCGCCTCGCAGTCGATGGGCACCATCGAGGCCGTGAAGACGGTGGCTGATCTCTTCGCGCCCGTATCCGGCGTCGTCAGCGCCGTCAACGGCGCGCTCGAGCAGGGGCCCGACCTCGTCAACAAAGATCCGTTCGGCGACGGGTGGTTCGTGCGGGTGAAGATGACCAAGCGCGCCGAATTCGATGCACTGATGGACCACGCCGCGTATCAGGAGATGATCGGAAAGTAACATGCCGTACACGTATCACACCGATGACGATCGCAAGGCGATGCTCGATGCCCTCGGGATCCGGTCCGAGGACGAGCTCCTGAGCGCCATTCCGGAGAAGCACCGCCTGCGCGGCCTGCTCCCCATCGACCGCGGCCGCACCGAACCCGAGACGCTGCGCAAGCTATTCGCGCTCGCGGAGAGTAACCACCCCGCGGCGCGGCTCGTGAGCTTCCTCGGCGG
Source organism: Candidatus Krumholzibacteriia bacterium (assembly GCA_035762505.1). Taxonomy (GTDB): domain Bacteria; phylum Krumholzibacteriota; class Krumholzibacteriia; order WVZY01; family JAKEHA01; genus JAKEHA01. The sequence goes on along the minus strand of DASTOO010000381.1, from coordinate 3,482 downwards.
CGGCGTGTACGACCACACCGTCCCGTCGGTGGTGAAGAACATCGCCAGCCGGCCCGAGTTCGCGACGGCGTACACCCCGTATCAGCCCGAAGCCAGCCAGGGAACGCTGCAGGTGATCTTCGAGTTCCAGACGCACATCGCGCGCATCACGCGCATGCCGGTGGCGAACGCTTCCATGTACGACGGCGCCTCCGCGCTGGCAGAGGCGTGCCTCATGGCCGCCAAGATCACGCGCCGCGACGTGGTGCTGGTGCCGCACGCGCTCAACCCACGCTACCGCCGCGTGCTGCAGTCGTACGTCACGGGACAGAAGCTCGAGATCCGCACGATTCCCGCGTCGCCTTCCGGCGACGTCGACGCCGCCGCGCTGCGGCGCGCGCTGGACGACAGGGTCGCGGCCGTGGTCGTGCAGACGCCCAACTACTTCGGCGCGCTGGAGCGCCCGTGGGACTTCGCGCAGGACGTGCACGCGGCGGGCGCGCTGCTGGTGGCGAGCGTGGACCCGGTGTCGCTGTCGGTGCTGCGTCCGCCCGGCGAGTGGGGCGCGGACATCGCGGTGGGCGAGTGCCAGCCGCTCGGCAACGACGTGAGCTACGGCGGTCCGCTGGTGGGCTTCATGGCCTGCGGCGGCGACTACATCCGCCGGATGCCGGGCCGCATCGTGAGCGCCACCACCGACGTCGACGGGCGCCCCGCCTTCGTGCTGACCCTGCAGACGCGCGAGCAGCACATCCGGCGCGAGAAGGCGACGTCGAACATCTGCACGAACCAGGGACTGCTGGCGACGCGCGCCACGGTGTACATGAGCCTCCTCGGCGAACACGGGTTCAGCGAGCTGGGGCGCGTGTGCCACGAGAGAGCGCGCGGGCTGGCCGACGCGATCCGGGGGTGCGAGGGGTACGCGCTCAGGTACAGCGCGCCCTTCTTCCGCGAGTTCGTGGTCGCGTGTCCCGCCGGCGCCGATACGGTGGCGGCCGCGGCACGCCGCGAGGGGATCCTGGCCGGGATTCCGCTGGCGCGCTACTTCGGCGCGGGGGCACAGAACGACCTGCTGGTGGCCGTGACGGAGAAACACCAGGACGAGGATTTCGAGCGGTTCTGCGCGGTACTCAAGCGCGCCGCGATGGTGAAGGTGGGTTCGCGATGAGTCACGATTTCACGGGAACGATCTACGGGCGCAGCCGTCGCGGAAGGCACGGCTACCACATCGCGTCGCACGCGACCGCGGCGCCGAAGGACATCCCGGGCGAGTACCTGCGCGAGGGGCGCATCGGTCTCCCCGAGGTAAGCGAGCCGCAGGTGATGCGGCACTACATCGATCTTTCGACGAAGAACCACCACGTCGACAAGGACCTCTTTCCGCTCGGGTCGTGCACCATGAAGTACAACCCGAAGGTCAACGAAGACGTCGCCGCGATGGTGGGTTTCGCCGGTCTGCATCCGGAGCAGAGCGACGCGGACGCGCAGGGAGCGCTCGCCGTGATGCACGCCCTGGAGCGGGAACTCGCCGCGATTTCCGGAATGGACGCGGTGACACTGCAGCCGGCCGCGGGCGCGCAGGGCGAGATGACCGGGCTCCTGCTGGCGCGGGCCTACTTCGCGGATCGCAAGGAATCGCGCCGCAAAGTGCTGGTGCCGGACTCGGCCCACGGCACCAACCCGGCCACCGCCACCATCACCGGCTTCGAGGCGCACACGTTCCGCTCGGGCAAGGACGGGCGCGTGGACCTGGACGTGCTGCACAGCGTGCTCGACGACGACGTCGCCGTGCTGATGCTGACCATGCCCAACACGCTGGGCCTGTTCGAGACGCACATCGCCGAGATCGTCGAGGCCGTGCACGGGAAGGGCGGCCTGTGCTACATGGACGGCGCCAACATGAACGCGCTCATGGGGCAGGCTCGCCCCGGCGACTTCGGCTTCGACATGATGCACTACAACCTGCACAAGACGTTCTCGACGCCGCACGGCGGCGGTGGTCCCGGGTCGGGACCGGTGGCGGTGAAGTCGCACCTGGAGCCGTTCCTCCCCGCGCCGCGCGTGGTGGAGCGCGACGGAGCCTTCCGTCTCGACTACGACCATCCGCGCACCATCGGCGCCCTGCACTCGTTCTTCGGGAATTTCGGCATCTACCTGCGCGCGTACACCTACATCACGCGCCTCGGCGCCGACGGGATCCGGCGGGCGAGCGCCACCGCGATTCTCAACGCGAACTACCTCGCGCATCGCATCGCGCCGGCGTATCCGATTCCGTACGGCGAGCGCTGTATGCACGAGTTCGTCGCCACCGGCGAGCCGCTGAAGAGGTACGGCGTGAAGACCCTCGACGTCGCCAAACGCCTGCTCGATTTCGGCTTCTACGCGCCGACGGTGTATTTCCCGCTGACCGTGCCGGAAGCGCTGATGGTCGAGCCGACCGAGACCGAGAGCATGGAGACGCTCGACCGGTTCGCGGAAGCGATGCTCACGATCGCCCGCGAGGCGGCGGAGTCGCCCGCGACGCTGACCTCCGCGCCGACGCGCACCCCCGTGCGCCGGCTCGACGAGACGACCGCGAATCGCAGTCCCGTGGTCGCGGTGCCGATGGATTTCTAGCGCGAGCCGGTGCCGGGACAGCGCTGCGCCGGACGTCGCGTCGAACGCTGATATGGTCCAGTATCTCGCTCGCCGCGCACTCCATGCCGTCGTACTCGTCGCGATCACGCTGACGATCACCTTCGCGATCCTCCATCTCGCGCCCGGCGATCCGCTCTCGCGCTTCATCGAGCCCGGAATCGACCCGGCGGACGTGGACCGCGTGCGCCGGACGCTCGGTCTCGACGATCACCTCGTCGTCCAGTACGCGCGCTGGGTCGCGAGCGCGCTGACGGGGGATCTCGGCGAGAGCCTCGTCCACCACCGTCCCGTCCGCGACATCGTCGCGGAGACGATCCCGCGCACACTCCTCCTCACCAGCCTGGCGCTGGCGATCCAGATCGTCCTCGGGATCTGGGCGGGCGGAGCCGCGGCGCGCCACCGGCACGGCCGCGTCGACCGCGCGGTTTCCGTCGCCACGGTCGCGCTGTACGCGATCCCGCCGTTCTATCTTGCCTATCTCCTTATAATGGCATTCGCGGTCGACCGCTCGTGGCTGCCGACCGCCGGCATGGCGACACCCGGGCTCGATGCCGGAGGACTCGCGATGCTCGCCGATCGCGCGCGTCATCTGGCCATGCCGGTCGTCGTGCTCGGGGTGGCCAGCGCGGCCGGCTTCGCGCGCTTCACGCGCGGGAGCATGATCGACGCCCTTGCCGAGGATTACGTTCGCACCGCGCGCGCCAAGGGCCTGCCCGAAGGGACGGTCGTCTGGCGCCACGCGTTCCGGAGCTCGCTCGGGACGCTCGTCACGGTCGCGGGCTTGAGCGCGCCATTCCTGGTGGGCGGCGCGGTGATCGTCGAGGCCGTGTTCGCGTGGCCCGGAATGGGCTCCCTCATGGTGGAGT
>DASTOO010000380.1:0-5768 GCA_035762505.1 Candidatus Krumholzibacteriia bacterium | reverse complement strand
CAGCAAGGAAGCGGAGCGCCTGCTCGAAGTCACCTGGGATGCGCTGGAGCAGGGCATCCAGCAGGCGAAGCCGGGCAACCGGCTGACCGATATCTCGCACGCGGTGGAAACGCGCGCGCGCAAGGCGGGGTTCGCGGTGGTGCGGTCGCTGGTGGGGCACGGCATCGGGGAGCGGATGCACGAGGATCCGCAGGTTCCGAACTTCGGCCCGCCGCGGCAGGGACCGGTTCTCGAGGAGGGGCTCGTAATCGCCATCGAGCCCATGATCAACGCCGGCACGGCCGAGGTGTTCACCCTCGAGGACGGATGGACCATCGTGACCGCGGACAAGAAGCTGTCGGCGCACTTCGAGGACACGGTTGCGGTGACGAAGGACGGACCGCGCGTCCTCACGCGCTAGACGGCGGCAGGAACGAAAGGTTGTATGGCGAAGGACGACTCGATCACAGTGGAAGGAACGGTTGTTGAGGCTCTGCCCAACACCATGTTCCGGGTGGAGCTGGCCAACAAGCACGTCGTGCTGGCCCACGTTTCCGGGAAGATGCGGATGCACTTCATCAAGATTCTCCCGGGGGACCGCGTGACGATCGAGATTTCCGCGTACGATCCGACCAAGGGCCGGATCGTCTACCGGTACAAGTAAGCGATCGCGGAGGAACGTGTCATGAAAGTCAGAAGCTCGATCAAGAAGATCTGTCCGGACTGCAAGCTCATCCGGCGCAAGGGTGTGCTGCGGATCATCTGCAAGCACAAGCGCCACAAGCAGCGTCAGGGATAAGGAAGGAGATCCGTGCGAATCGCAGGCGTAGACATTCCGAATGAAAAGCGCGTCGTGATCGCGCTCACGTACATCTACGGCATCGGGCCGAAGTCGGCGGAGCGCATCTGCGCCAAGGCCAGCATCGAGCCGGCCACGCGGGTGAAGAACCTTCTCGAGGAGCAGGGCATCAAGCTCCGCGGTATCATCGAGAACGAGTTCAAGGTGGAGGGCGAACTCCGCACGGAGTTGAGCTTCAACATCAAGCGTCTGATCGACATCAATTGTTATCGCGGTCGGCGCCACCGGGTGAATCTGCCCGTGCACGGCCAGCGCACGCGCACCAACGCGCGCACGCGTAAGGGACCCAAGGTGCGTCCGGGCGTTGGCAAGAAGAAGCCCACGAAGTAAGTGACCCGACGCGGAATCCGCCGCAAGCGGAACGCGTCCAAGGAGGACCGATTTGACGACCAAGCCGAAGCGCAGTACCGGCAAGAAGAAGTCGAAGAAGGTCGACGTGGCGGGCATCGCCCACATCAAGTCGACGTTCAACAACACGATTGTGACCATTACGGACATGAGCGGGGCCGTCGTCTCGTGGGCGAGCCCGGGCATGGTCGGATTCAAGGGTTCGCGCAAGAGCACGCCGTTCGCGGCGCAGCTGGCGGCCGAGCGCTGCGCGCGTGAGGCGATCGAGATGGGCATGAGAAAAGTCGAGGCGTGGATCAAGGGACCGGGCGCCGGCCGGGAGGCCGCCATTCGTTCGCTGCGCGCGGCCGGACTCGATGTGATCGCGGTGAAGGACTGCACGCCCCAGCCGCACAATGGCTGCCGCCCGAGGAAGCGGCGGCGGGTATAGCCCCCGGGGCTATGCATGGAGGAATGAATGGCCAGGTATCGTGACGCAAAGTGCAAGCTGTGCCGCCGCGAGGGGGAGAAGCTCTTCCTCAAGGGGGACCGCTGCTATTCCAACAAGTGTGCGATCGAGAAGCGCAACTTCCCGCCGGGCCAGCATGGCAAGGCGCGCCAGCGGAAGTCTTCCAAGTACAACACCCAGCTGCGCGAGAAGCAGAAGCTGCGCAAGACCTATGGTCTGCTGGAACGGCAGTTCCGCAACTACTTCCACAAGGCGGTGCAGCAGAAGGGCGTCACCGGTACGACGCTCCTGCAGCTGCTCGAGCGCCGGCTGGACAACGTCGTGTACCGTCTCGGCTTCACGTCGTCGCGCGCCCAGGCGCGCCAGCTGATCCGCCACAGCCATTTCGAAGTAAACGGCAAGCGGGTCAACATTCCCAGCTACCTCGTGTCGCCGGGAGATCGCATCGCGCCGCGCGGGAAGAGCAAGGAGCTCTTCATCATCCGCGAGGCCATCAAGAACGTCGACGCGCGTCAGGCCGTGCCGTACCTGGACCTGGACACCAACAAGTTCGAGGGAACGTTCACGGAAATTCCGACGCGCGACGTGATTCCGGTGCCGGTGGACGAACAGCTCATCGTCGAGCTCTACTCCAAGTAAGTCACCGACCGTCCCTGCAGGGAGGAGGAAGTCTGCATGAAATGGCGTAATCTTCTGATGCCGAAGGAGATCCTGCGAGACGAGGCCACGGCGACCCCCATGGTTGCACGCTTCGTCGTGGAGCCGCTGGAGCGCGGCTTCGGGCTCACACTGGGCAACGTGCTCCGTCGCACGCTGCTCTCGTCGATCCAGGGCGCGGCCGTCACCGCCGTCCGCATCAAGGGCGTGCTGCACGAGCTCTCGAACATCCCGGGCGTGATGGAAGACGTCACCGACGTGGTGCTGAATCTCAAGCAGCTCGTCGTGGTGATGCACAACGACGAGCCCAAGTTCGTGAAGCTCAAGATCACGAAGCAGGGCCCCATCACGGCGGCGGACATCGAGCCGGACGCCGACATCGAGATCGTCAACAAGGACCTGGTCCTCTGCACCGCGACCGAGGCGGTCGAAGTGGAGATGGACATCCTCATCGGTCACGGCCGCGGCTACGTGGCGGGTGAAACCCACGACCTGGGCGATTACGACATCGGGCTCATCCCGCTCGATTCCAACTTCTCGCCCATCCGCAAGGTGGCGTACACGGTGGAGAACACCCGCGTCGGCCAGCGGACGGACTATGACCGGCTGATCCTGGAGGTCGTGACCAACGGCAGCGTGCGTCCCGAGGACGCGCTCGGCTTCGCGGCCAAGATCGTCAAGGATCACATGCTGCTGTTCATCAAGTTCGACGAGGCGCCCATGGAGGAGCAGGAGCCGGAGGTCGACGAGGAGCGCGAACGGCTGCGCGAGCTCATGGGCCGCAGCGTCGAGGAGCTCGAGCTTTCCGTCCGGTCGGGCAACTGCCTGCGCCGCGCCAACATCCGCACCCTGGGCGAGCTGGTGCGCCGCACCGAGCCGGAGATGCTCAAGTACCGCAACTTCGGCAAGCAGAGCCTCAAGGAGATCAGCGAGATCCTCGCCGGCATGGGTCTGCACCTGGGCATGGACGTGGACGCGCTCCTCGGCGGCAGGGCGCCGCGGCCGAGCACGGAGGGCATCCCCATGGATGCCGATCTCGACATCGATGCCGACAACGACGTCGACGACGACGATTCGGACAGCGACAGCGAGATCGCACTCGAGAATTCGTAGTCACCGGCCGGTTCGCGCGCGAGGCGCGCGCCGGCACACAGCAGGATAAGGAAACGACATGAGACATCGCGTCGATCATCGCAAGCTCGGGCGGACGGCCGCTCACCGCAGGGCGCTCATGCGCAGCATGGTGACGTCCCTCTTCCAGACCGAGCGGATCACCACCACCGGTCCCAAGGCGAAGGAAGCGCGCCGCGTCGCGGAGCGCCTGATCACCCGGGCCAAGAAGGGCTACCGCGCGCACCAGGAGGGCATGAGCCTCAAGTCTTCCGGCCAGGAAGCGGAGGCGCAGCGCTCCGAGGCGACCGCACTGGCGCACTGGCGGCAGGCGGGTCGTTTCGTGCGCAGCACCACTGTGCTGCGGAAGCTGTTCGACGAGCTGGCGCCGCTCTACCTGGAGCGCAACGGCGGCTACACCCGCATCATCCGCCTCGACCAGAACCGGGTCGGCGACAACGCCCGCCTCGTGCTGCTGGAGCTGGTGGACACGGAGATCACGAAGAAGCCGCTGATGCGCGGGATCAAGAAGGTGGAAGCCGAGCCCGAGAAGCCGGCCAAGGGCCGCAAGGCCAGGGCCAAGGCGAAGCCGGCCGACGCGGAAGCCGCCGCGGCGGAAGAGAAGCCGAAGAAGAAGGCGCGCAAGGAGAAGGCCGCGTCGCCGGAGAAGTCCGCGACGAAGTCCAAGGACAAGAAGGACGCGAAGAAGTCTCCCGGCGGCGGCAAGAAGACCGCTTCGAAGGCCAAGGCCACGCCCAAGACGAAGTCGAAGAAATCAGGGTAGCCCCACATGGCGCGCGGTTTCCGAGCGGCGGCCATCGCCTCGGTCCTGATCGCTTCGATTTGGATGTCATGGAAGCCCCTTCCACCGGGAGGGGCTTCCGCGTTTGCGCAGGAGGCGGACGCCTGGGAGGACACCCTCCCGGCCGACGCGCCCTACCTCGCGCGCCTGCGCGCGTCGACGCCCATCCTCCCGGACGACGAATTGCGCGCGCTGTGGGTCGTCCGCGACGCGCTCCTCACCCCCGAATCCATCAACCGCCTCGTCGACTTCGCGGTCCAGACGCGCACGCACATGCTCTTCGTACAGGTGCGCGGCCGCGGCGACGCGTTCTACCGTTCCGGCATCGTGCCGCCCGCGTCCGCGCTGACCGCGCCCCTCTCCGATTTCGACCCGCTCGCCTACCTCATCGCGGTGGCGAAGCGCGCAGGCATCTCCGTGCACGCGTGGATCAACGTGTACCTCGTCTGGTCCAACCCCGACGAGACGCCGCCGTCTTCCCACCTCATGGCGCTGCACCCCGATTGGCTCCTCACCGACGCGCGCGGACGCCGTATGGACCGCGTGCCGCGAGCGCAGTGGAAGAAGCTCGGCATCGAGGGCTGGTACGTCTCGCCCGCCGTGCCGGAGATGCGCCGTCACATGGCGCGCGTCGTGCGCGAGCTGGTGGAGTCGTACGCGATCGACGGGGTTCATCTGGACTACATCCGCTACCCGGGCCGCGACTTCGCGTACGACCCCATCGGCCGCTCCAAGTTCGCGGTGCGCTGGGGCGTCGACCCGGCCGAACTGGCCGGCGGCGACCGCAAGGCGCTCCAGAACGCGCTGGGCGCATCCGCATTGTCGCTGGTCGACAGCCTGGCGTCGGCGCAGCGTATGGTCGACGTGGACAGCATGGTGGTCGCGATCAAGGAAGCGTGCGGGACCCACGCCCTCTCCGCCGCCGTCGTGGCGGACCCGGCCACCGCGTCGCATGAAAAATCGCAGTACTGGGCGGGATGGGTTCACAACGGCTGGATGGATTTCGTGGTGCCGATGGCGTACAGCTTCCCGCCGCTCGAGATGCCGTACCGCGCGCAGGTCTATCACCGCCTCGTGGGCCGCGACCGCTGGCTGATGGGGCTCGGGGTGTTCGACGGGCGCGACGAGGATCTCGCGGAATCGGTGACGCTGCTTCGCGAAGTCGGCGTCGCGGGCTACGCGATCTTCTCGTATAACGTGCTCGCGAACGACCGCTACGGCGCCGCGCTGATAGAAAGCGCGGTGCTCCCGCCGGATACGACGGAGTCGGAGGAAGACGAAGAGGGAGACAATGGGGAGTAGGTCGTGAATTTCCAGTTCTGCGAGATTGGACCATGACGGCGATTGTTGATCGCAACGCCTCGGTAAGGTAATTGCGTGGCGATCACCGTCCGGTAGTTCGTCCTTTCTTTCCCCCTACTTTTGTTCCTGCCGTGCGAGCGTCGCCGCGATGTATTGCTTGGCGGCCTGGGGGAGATCCAGTCCCTGGCAGGTGCGGAAGACCTGCAGCCCTTCTTCGGCCCGTCCCGCGCGCAGGAGACTCTCGCCGTAGAAGAAGCGATAGA
>DASTOO010000379.1:0-2540 GCA_035762505.1 Candidatus Krumholzibacteriia bacterium | reverse complement strand
ATGGCCTCGGTCCGCCCCAGCTGGCGCGGGTCCACCGAGATGCCCTGCGCCGCCACCCTGGACATCCCCGGGATCATCTTCAGGAGGTCGTCCAGCGGTCCCATTTTCTTCAGACGCCTGAGCTCCCCGAGAAAATCGGAGAGGTCGAACGTCTGCGCGCGCATCCGGCCCTCGAGCACGCGCGCCTCGTCGACGTCGATGGCATCCTGCGTCTTCTCGATGAGCGACAGCACGTCGCCCATTCCCAGGATCCGCGACGCCATCCGGTCGGGATGGAACGGCTCCAGGTCCGACAGCTTCTCGCCTGTGCCCGCGAAGTTGATCGGCGTTCCCGTCACCGCCCGCAGCGAGAGTGCGGCGCCGCCGCGCGCATCGCCGTCCAGCTTGGTCAGCACGACGCCCGTCACCGCCACGCGCTCCTTGAAGGCGGTCGCGACATTCACCGCCTCCTGCCCCGTCATGCTGTCGAGGACGAGGAGCGTCTGTTCCGGCGACGACGCCACGCGGAGACACTCGATCTCCCGCATCATCTCATCGTCGATGTGCAGGCGCCCCGCCGTGTCGAGGATGAGCGTGTCGCACAGCCGGTCGCGCGCCACGTCCTGGGCGCGCCGGAACAGTACCACGACGTCCGTCTCGCCCGCCTGCCCGCGCGCCACCGGCACCGCGATCTGCCGGCCCAGGATCTCGAGCTGGTCCATCGCCGCGGGGCGGTGGACGTCGAGACCGACGAGGAGCGGCTTGCGGCCGCGCTTGCGCAGCAGTGCCGCGAGCTTCGCGCAGAACGTCGTCTTCCCCGAGCCCTGGAGGCCCACCACCATGACGATGCTGGTGGCCTGCGTCAGGTGGAACGGCACCGCCGTCCCGCCGAGGAGTTCGGTCAGCTCCTCGTTCACCACGCGCACGACCAGCTGGCCGGGCGTGAAGCTCTTGTGCACCTCTTCGCCGATGAGGCGCGTTTCCACGCGCGCGACGAAGTCCTTCACCACGCGGAAGTTCACGTCCGCCTCGAGGAGGGCGCGCCTCACCTCCCGCATCGTGTCGCGGATGTCGCTCTCGGAAAGCTTTCCCCGCGCGCGAATCGCGGAGAACACCTTCTCGAACTTCTCGGTGAGACTCGTGAACATACGCCTGCCGACGCGATCGCGCCGTCGCGCCAAGACCGTGCGCGCCTGGACGTGTGCGTGGCACCCCGTCGGCGGACCCGTTGTGACTCGATGTGATTCGGAACGGGAAGGCTTGGACCGGGCGTCGCGCGATGCCCGGCGGCCGCTACAGGCGTTCTTTCGCTCGTAAGGGTGAAAAGGTACCAGACCCCCGGCGGGGGCCGCAAGTCCCAAAATGAGGGCGCGTTAGGACGCCCGGGAGCCGTCCCCGCGGAGGGCGCGGATGGCGGCGCCGTAGTCCGGGGTCCGGAAGATCGCCGTCCCGGCCACGAGGATGTCCACCCCGGCCTCCCGGGCCCGGCGGGCGGTCTCCGGGTTGATCCCCCCGTCGATCTCGATCGCGTACCGAAGCCCCTCCCGCTCCCGGAAGCGGGCCGCCTCCTCCACCGTCCGCAGCGCCGATTCGATGAAGCCCTGGCCTCCGAACCCCGGGAAGACGCTCATGACCAGCAGCAGGTCGGTCTCCGGCAGGGCCGCCCGGACGGCCGGGAACACGGCGTCCGGGTTGAGGGCGAGGCCGCTCTTCCGGCCCCGGGCGCGGATGGCCCGCAGGTCGCGGGGGGCGTCGCCGCTGGTTTCGATGTGAATGGTCAGGATGTCGGCCCCGGCGTCCAGGAATGCGTCGAGGTAGCGGTCGGGGTTCTCGATCATGAGATGGGTGTCGAGCGCCACGGTCGCAGCGCGACGGATCGCCTCGACCAGGACCGGGCCGAAGGTGATGTTGCGCACGAAGTGCCCGTCCATGACGTCCAGGTGCAGGAACTCGGCGCCGGCGCGTTCCACCGCGTGGATCTCCGCTTCGAGGCGCGCGAAATCACACGCGAGCAGGCTGGGAGCCACGGCGACGGGGGCGCCGCCGGACGGCGCGTCAGCGCGAGCTAGATGCGACCAGTTCAACCGACGCCCCCTCCCGGATGCGCGCGCCGGGCTGCGGGCGCTGATCGACGATGGTGTTGGGAAAGACGCCTTCGCGCGCCTCGTAGCGGACCGACGCGACGCGGAACTTGAGGCGCTCGAGTTTTTCGCGGACGAGGAGCAGATCCTGCCCGGAGAAATCCGGCATGATGAACGTGCGGCCGCCGCCGGCCACGGCGAGCACCACTTCGACCGCCTCGCCGTCGAGCATTTCGTCGCCCACGGACGGGCTGGTCGCGACGATGCGCTCGCGGTCGCTGCCCAAGCGCGTCACCCGCGCGACGCGGCCGAGCGTCAGGCCCGCCTGCTCGAGAACGCTGCGGCCCTGGCGCAGGCTCATCCCCTTCAGATCGGGGACGCGGTGCATCTGCGGACCCAGGCTGGTCACCACGGTCACGGTGCGCCCGGGCTTCAGGTTGTCGTTTGCGCGCGGGTTCTGGGTAATCACGAAGCCACCCG
>DASTOO010000378.1:0-5097 GCA_035762505.1 Candidatus Krumholzibacteriia bacterium | reverse complement strand
ATCCGCAGGCTGTTCGTGTTCCGGGAAGAGCGCGTCCAGATCGCGTGCGAAGATGTCTCCGCCCAACCAGCGGAAGCTCGCCACGAAGACGAGCTGAAGCTGCGAAACCACCGGGCCGGTGACTCGCATGAACAGGTCGTGAAAGCGGCCGTCCTCGAAGTGATCCTCGATGCCGGCGCCGCCGACCCAGGCGATCCGGCCGTCGATCACGAACAGCTTGCGGTGATCGATGCGCCCCAGCTCGTCGAACCGCCAGTCGATCCGCCGATGGCCGCCGAGCAGCCCGTCGCGGTCGATCAGCGCCGCGTCGTTCTGCACCACCTGGACGCCCGCGTCGACGAGCTGGTTAAAGAGCGTCTTCGACGCGAAGTCCACCGAGCTGCCGAGTCGGTCGACCACTATCCGGACCGGGACGCCCTGCCGCGCCTTGTCCTGAAGGATCGGCACCAGCTCGTCGGCAAGCTGCCCAGGCTTGAAGCCGTACTCCGCGAAGTGGACCGACGTACGCGCGGCGCGGATATCGTCAAGGATGCGCGGGAAGAAGTTCTTCCCATCGATCTGAAGCTGAAACGAGGACACCGAAGACGGCGCCATCGCGACGGCCAGGTCGGCGGTGTCCACGCGCTCCTCGACCGCGAGCCGCTCTACCAGTCCACGCGCCGCCGCCGGCGAGAGGGCGCCGGACGACGGCGGATAGGCAGGCACGTGTTTGACGCTGAGCCGTAGCCACACGACCACGATGATTGCGAGGCCGACAACGGCCCCGATCAGGCTGCGAATCAGGAGCAACAATGCCGCGCCTGCCTCCCTCATCATGGGGACTCGTGCGTCAACCGCCCGACGCGCGACGAGCCCGCGTCCGGCGCACCAGTCCGGTTCTCAGCTTCCAGGCGCCTCGCTTAGAGGGAGACGAGCTCTTTCTTCATCGCGTCGACGTCGGCCTGGAGTTGAGCCTTCGCCCGATGCCTGGCTCGTTTGGTCGCATCCTCGACCATCGTCTCGGCGTTTGTCCTCGTGACCACCACGAGGCCGCTGGCGCCGTTGTCAAGCACCTCACCCAGGTCCTTCAAATCAGAGCGCGACATGCCGGATGCCATGTGCCCCGCGACGGCGCCCGCGCTGGCTCCGGCGGTGCCGCCCGCGACCAGCGCACCGGCCAGGCTGATCGCTGGAAACAGGGCGAAGGCCGCGCCGACCGCTAGCCCGGTACCCAGTCCCACCCCTGCCCGGTGGCGAGTCTGGCCTACCGTGCGCTTGACGATGTCCACCTTCCCGTTGTCCTTGCGGGTGAGCACGGCCGCGTCAAAGGTGTCGCCGATCTCTTCCTTGTCGTAGAGCTTGCGCAGGTCCTCGAAGTCGGAAATTGCGTCCGCCTCGCGGTCGTACTGGTTGGCGATGACCACGAGTGTGTCGTTTGCCATTGGCTTCTCCTTTCGCCTCAGCTCAGCGCGAGGACATCGATCGACTCGACTCTCCACTATTGTTCGCCCCAGGTCGGTCGGCGTGGAAAGAACAGATGGCATAGGGAATCTGTGCCATCTGGCATTCGCGGCATCCGTCGCCGTGCCGGATCTTGAGAAGCAGATCGGGCCTCAGACCACCAGCGGGATGCCCATCGCTCCGAGGAACAGCCCCAAGAGCCATGAAATCACACTGATCGCCAGCGCGGCGATGATGGCACCTTTGAAGCCGTGGACCGTCAGCCCCGAGAGGAGCTTGTCGGCGATCATCAGTATGACGGCAGCGACGATCAGGCGCTCGACGAAGCCGACGATCCCTCCCGGGTTCGGCACGCCGATGGCTGCCAGCACGTACCTGACGGCGATCCCGAGGACGGTGATCACGATCGCTGCGATGAACGCCGTGACGAATCCCTGTACCCAGAGGCCAAGATTCAGGCTGCTGACGATCTTGATGACGGCGCCGCCGACGACGCTGGCGATCGCGATCCCAACCAGTGCATTGACAAGCTGACCAGCCTCCATGACTACGCTCCTTCGCGCTGATGCGCACTCCAAGATGACAGGCTCCTATCCATCCCAGGAGGCCCGATCCTCCATGGCGCCGGCGAACAGGTCAGAGTAGCGGGCTCGCCAGCGCGAAGAGCCAGTTGCGCAGGCGAACGAGTGGATTGGTCGGGGGGACGGCCGGCGTGGAGCGGGCGACGTCCACGTCGAACAGGTCGGTCCGGAACGTCTCCGCAACCCCCGCGTCCTCGAAGAAGAGGCCGATCTCCCAGTTGTGGTAGAGCGCCCAGGCGTCGAGGTTCGTGGTGCCCACGAGCACGCGGTCGTCTGCGAGCACGACCTTGCAGTGAGGCAGAACCGGGTGGAGCCAGACCTCCACGCCTGCCTCCTGGAACTGCGCGAAGTAGTGCTCGAGGGCGTACGCCGTCGGTGGATTGTTCGAGGCGGCCGGTACGACGAAGCGAACCTTCACGCCGCGCCGTGAGGCCGCCATCATCTTCTCGAAGGTAGTGCCATCCGCCGAGTACGGACTCACCAGGTCGAGTCGCTGCTGCGCCGTGTCGATCAAGTGGTGGATCACGTCGGTGTTCGCCAGGAGGCCTTCACGCCCGACATTGTGCTCGACGCTCGTCCGGATGGTGCCCGCCGCCGAGGGTGCGGGGAAATAGGGGTCGATGTCCGCCGGCGCCGTCGGCAGCGACCCGCCCAGGAGGCGAAAGCTACTCATGAAGACCGACTGGAGCTGCCAGACGGCTTCGCCCTCGACGCGCACCATCACGTCGTGGAAGGTGCCGTTGAGGAAGTGATCCTCGACGCCGGCGCCGCCGACCCATGCGATTTGCCCGTCGATCACGAACAGCTTGCGATGATCGAGGCGTCCCAGCTCGTCGAAGCGCCAGTCGATCCACCGCTCGCTGCCGAGCAGCCCGTCGTGGTCAAACAGTGCCGCGTCGTTCTGCACGACCTGGACGCCGGCGCCCACGAGCTGGTCGAACATTCCCTTCGACTCGAAGTCCGTCGAGCTGCCGAATCGATCGACCACCATGCGAACTGGGACGCCCTGCCGTGACTTGTCCTGGAGGATCGGCACGAGCTCGTCGGCGAGCTTTCCCGGCCTGACGCCGTACTCCGCGATATGCACGGACGTACGCGCCGCGCGGATGTCCTCGAGGATGTGCGGGAAGAAGCTCTGCCCATCGACTTTGAGCTGAAATGCCGATGCCGTTGACGGCGCCAGCGCGACGGCGAGGTCCTCAGTGTTCACGTGCTCCTCGACCGCGAGCCGTGCTACCAGGTCGCGCGCCGCCGCCGGCGAGAGGGCGCCAGGTGGCGGCGGATAGGATGGTATGTGTTCGACGCTGAGCAGCAGCCAGGCGACCACCACCATCGCAGTGATGACAACGGCGCCGGCCAGTCCGCGGATGACGCGCCACATCGACGTAACGTTCGTGACGGGGCGACCCGCGGGCGGACGCCCGGTCTCAGCTTTAGGCGGTCGGCTCGAGGGAGCTGAGCGGATCGTCCTGCAGGCTGACAAGGCAATCGAAGACACGCTCAAACTGGTCCGGCGACATCGACGCGAGCCACTGATCGAGCACGACGTCGTCGTCGTCCTGAGTCGGGGAGAACAACTGGCGGCCACCGGCGCCCGGTCGAGCCGCGTCTTCGGTCAGCATGCGGATCACCCTTTCCCGGTTCGGCGAGCGCCGGCCCGGTTGCGCCGGACGCCGACGGTGTCGTGAGGCGATGTAGGCTCAGTCTAGGGCGGGTAGGTCACGCGTCTCGATGACACCTGACATCGCCGCGCCGATGCCATCTCACACCATCCGACAAGATAGACGCGGGGGTCACCCGACCCTTCGAGGGATCCTGGTGTGAGCACCCGGCCTGGGAGTACTTGGTGCTAACAACCGCCGTTCGGTGGGTTCGCGCGAGTGACGATCTCGTTCCGCAGCTCCCGCAGCTCGCGACGGATCTCGGAGAGCTCGGCCTTCAGCTCAGCATGGCCGGCGCCCGCGCTGCCTCCCTGGTTCGCTGGGAGACGTACGAACGCGTTGGCCAGGAACGCCGTGAGGGCGCCGAACAGTATGACGCCTGCCGTCATCGTCACCACGCCGACCACCCGCCCGACGTCTGTCACGGGGTAGCGATCCCCGTAGCCAACCGTGGCGATGGTGACGTTCGTCCACCACAGCGCGTCGGAAGGCGTGAGGATGTTGGAGCCCTCTGCGCGGACCTCGATCGCGAGTATGAGCGTGCTCACCACCTCAATCAACACGATGGTCAAGAAGAGGACGCCCAGCAGGGTGCTCCCTGCGCGGTCACGCAGGACCGCCCGCCGAAGCCGCCGCAGCCCAGCATCCCGAATAAGGCGAACCACGCGCGCGATCCGCAAGAGCCGGAACAGCCGTAATCCGGGGAACGGCAGGCTCCCCAAGAAGTCGAGCCAGCCGTATTTCCGGAGCAGGTACTCACCCCTGTTCGGGGCGATGACCAGCCGGAGGCCGAAATCAAGGAGGAGGATGGCCGACAGGACGACGTCGCAGACGCGAATGATCTCACGGGACTCAGGCAGTGGCAGGGTGAACAGGAGCACAAGGTTGGCGATCGAGAGGACCGAGATAGCGAGGATGAAGCACTCATAGGTGCCTCGCTTCAGCTCCCGTTCGCTCGCGTCAACCATCGCGATGCTCCGTCATCTGGACGCGCAGCGCCTCGGTGCCCAGGCCGCTGCGTCCATGCTGTCCCGGCCGTCAGCGCGATCGACCGGCGCTCGGGATCGTGCTGAGTGCGCCTGAGCCGATTCAGGAGGCCGAGCAGCACGAGTACCAGTGACACCGTGCACCGTCCCCCTCAGCCGGCCGACAACCCGCGCGTCATCGGGCGGCGCGGAGACCGGATGACTTCCGCAACCTGAACGCCATGATGGTCGCCAGCACCCCACCGATCAGGCTCGCGCCCGCGTAGAGGTAGACCCAGGCGACACCGGTCAGGAGCGGGTTGAACATGATGAGTAACCCGAACAGCAGGCTGAGGCCGCCCACGACCGCCGCGCCCCATCCACCTCCACGGAACGCCTGCAGCAGCGAGAGCACCCCGATCGCGATGCCGGCACAGCCGAGCAGCCCGG
>DASTOO010000377.1:0-5617 GCA_035762505.1 Candidatus Krumholzibacteriia bacterium | reverse complement strand
GATCTCGTGAGGATGATCCAGGCGGGCGGGTTCGTCGGGCTCGGGGGCGCCGCTTTTCCGACGCACGTGAAGCTGTCCGTGCCCGAGGGCAAGCGCGTGGAGTGGGTGCTGATCAACGGGGCCGAGTGCGAGCCGTACCTCACCACCGACCACCGCATCATGATCGAGTCCGCCGACTCGATCATCCTCGGCATCCGCATCACCATGAAGGCACTGGGCGCGAACAAGTCGTTCTTCGGGATCGAGAACAACAAGATGGACGCCATTCGCGCGCTGCGCGACCGGCTGCCCGCCGATCTCAACTGCGAGATCGTCCCCCTCGAGACGAAGTACCCGCAGGGCGCGGAGAAGATGCTGGTTTCGGCGGTGCTGGCGCGCGAGGTGCCGAGCGGCCGCCTCCCCATCGACGTGCAGGTGGTCGTGAGCAACGTGGGCACGGTGGCGGCGATGGGCGACTACTTCGGGTACGGCCAGCCGCTCATCGAGCGCGTCGTCACCGTGAGCGGGCCGGGCGTGCAGAACCCCTCCACGCTCCTGATTCCCCTGGGCACGATGCTGTCCGACGTCCTCGCCCACTGCGGCGGCGTCGGCGAGGACACCAACCAGATTCTCTTCGGCGGGCCAATGATGGGAAGCGCCCAGTACCACATGGACGTGCCGGTGCTCAAGGGCACGTCCGGAATCCTGTGCCTCACGCACGCGGAAGCGGCTGTGCGCCGCGAGTACGCGTGCATCCGCTGCTCCAGCTGCCTCGACGCCTGCCCCGTGTTCCTGAATCCGAGCCTCCTCGGCCAGATGGCGCGGACCGGTCACTACGAAGACATGCGCACCATGCACCTCATGGACTGCATGGAGTGCGGCTCCTGCTCCTACGTATGCCCGTCCAACATTCCGCTCGTGCAACGCTTCCGCGTCGCCAAGGCGCTGCTGCGCGAGGAGGACGCCCGCGAGCAGGCGAAGCAGCGCGCCGAGGCCGCGAAGCAGAAGGCGGCGGTGTGATGTCATCCAACGCGCCGCATCTCATTCTCGCCACGTCGCCGTTCCTCAAGCGGCCGGTCGACACACCCATGATCATGCGCCACGTGATCTACAGCCTTGTCCCCGCCATCGCGACGGCTGTGTGGTTCTTCGGGCTGAGCGCGCTCCTGATCATCGTCACCGCGGTCGCGGGGTGCGTGGTGACGGAGTGGTACTTCCGGGGCCGGCGTCCGCTGCGCGAGAGTCCCGTCGCCGACGGGAGCGCGGTCGTGACCGGCGTGCTGCTCGCGCTGACCCTCCCACCCTCGCTGCCGTTGTGGATGGCGTTCCTCGGCGGTGTCATCGCGATGATCTTCGGCAAGCTCGTCTTCGGCGGCCTCGGGCACAACGTCTTCAACCCGTCGCTCGTCGGCCGCGCCTTCCTGCAGGCGTGCTTCCCGGTGGCGCTCACCACCTGGACCGCACAGCGCGGGGCGGGCGGCGTATTCGGCGTACAGGGAAGCAATCTCGCCCTCCCGCTGCTCCGCGCCGACGTCGACGCCATCACCACCGCGACGCCGCTCGCGCGCATGAAGTTCGAGAGCGCCACGACGCCGCTCTCCGACCTGCTGTTCGGGAGCACCGCCGGGTCGATCGGCGAGACATCCGCGCTGGTGCTGCTCCTGGGCGGTGCTTACCTCGCGTACCGGAAGTTCCTCAACTGGAGGATCCCGGTCGGGATCTTCGCCGGTGTATTCGCCACGGCCACGCTGCTGCACGCGCTCGACGGCGCCCGCCCCGACGGTCTGTTCCACATCCTCTCGGGTGGGCTGGTGCTCGGGGCCGTGTTCATGGCGACGGACCCCGTGACCTCGCCGGTGACCCCGCTCGGCGTGTGGGTGTTCGGCGCGGCGACGGGCGCGCTCATCGTGGTGATCCGGCAATTCAGCGGCCTGCCCGAAGGGGTCATGTACGCCGTCCTGCTCATGAACGGGCTCACACCGCTCATCGACCGCGTCACGCAGCCGCGCACGTACGGAACCCGGAGGCTCGCCCGTGGTAACTGAAGTCACCGCCACCACCACCACCGCGGCCCCCGCGGTGGTGGGCACGAGCGGCACGAAGATGATCGTCACCATGGGGGCACTCGGGCTCGTGTGCGCGGTGCTGATCGTGGCCGCGTTCCAGTCCACCCTGCCGGCGATCGAGCGCAACAAGGCGGCGGCGCTGGAACGCGCCATCTTCGACGTCATCCCGAACGCCACCTCCAAGACCGTGTTTGCCGAGAAGGACGGTCGACTCGTCCCCGCGGAGGAAGCCCCGGGCGGTCCGCGCTACTACGCCGGGTACGACGACGACCATCGCCTGATCGGCGTGGCCGTGGAGGCGAGCGGCCAGGGCTTCGCGGACATCGTGAAGGTGATCTACGGCTACGCGCCCGCGCAGGGCGCCGTGGTCGGCATGAAGGTGCTCGAGAGCCACGAGACACCCGGTCTCGGCACCAAGATCGAGACCGACCCGGCGTTTCGCGCCAACTTCGAGGCGCTCGAAGCGAGGCTGGACGGGTCCGGAAACGGCATCGCCAACCCGATCGTGCTGGTGTAACCGGGCAAGAAGACACGGGCGGGGGAGATCGAAGCCATCACGGGCGCGACCATTTCGTCGCGCGCCATCACCGACATCCTCCGCGCGGGCACCGGCCGCGCGGTGCCGGTGATCATGCGGAACATGGGGGCGCTGGAGGAGCGCAGTCATGAGTGAGATCCACTGCGGTGCGCCGGGGCATGCCGGCCCGGAGCCGGCCGGCCCGGACGCGGCAGGCATGGATGTCTTCCTCAAGGGGCTCTGGAAAGAGAACCCGGTCTTCGTCGTTCTGCTCGGGCTGTGCCCGGTGCTGGCGGTCACCAACTCGGTAATCAACGGCATCGCGATGGGCCTCGCCTCCACCTTCGTGCTGATCATGTCGAGCATGATCGTTTCGCTGGTGCGCAGGCTCATTCCGAACGAGATCCGCATCGCGGCCTTCATCCTCATCATCGCCACGTTCGTCACCGTAGTGGACTACCTCATCCAGGCCATCAGCCTCGACATCTATCGCGCGCTGGGCGCGTTCATCGCGCTCATCGTGGTCAACTGCAACATCCTGGGCCGGGCGGAGGCGTTCGCGTCGAAGAACCCCGTGGGTCTGTCCGTCGCGGACGCGGCCGGCGTGGGGCTCGGCTTCACCATCGCCTGCTTCGCCCTGGGGGCCGTGCGCGAGGTGCTCGGCAATGGGACGTTCGCCGGGTTGCGCGTGTTCGGGCCTGAGTTCGAACCGTGGACCATCATGGCGCTCCCCGGCGGGGCGTTCTTCGTACTCGCTTCGTGGCTCCTGCTCTTCAACTGGATGCGCGAAAGAAAGGCGGCGAGCGTATGAACACGGCGACCCCGCTGCAGATCTTCATCGACGCGGCCCTGATCAACAACTTCGTGCTGGCCATGTTTCTCGGTATCTGCCCGTTCCTGGGGGTTTCATCCAGGACGGACACGGCGGTGCGCATGGGGGCGGCGGTGATCTTCGTCATGCTGGTGAGCTCGTTGTGCGCCTTCGGGATCCACAAGGCCCTGCTCGCGATCGACGCCCCCTACCTGCACCTGATCTCGTACATCGTCGTGATCGCGTCGGCGGTGCAGCTGGTGGAGATGTTCATCAAGAAATTCAGCCCGGCGCTGTTTCGTGCCCTCGGCATATTTCTGCCGTTGATCACGACCAACTGCGCCGTGCTGGCGGTGGCGCTGTTCCAGACCAGCCGCGAGTACAACATGGTCCAGGCACTGTCCTTTGCGTTCGGCGCCGGCGCCGGCTTCACCCTGGCGCTGCTCATCATGTCCGGAATCCGCGAGCGCCTCGATCTCGCGGATACCCCGTCGATCGTGAAGGGCGCGGCGCTGACCCTGATGATCGCCGGCGTGCTCTCGCTGGGGTTCATGGGATTCGCCGGGATGGGGAGATGACGATGCTGGCTCACCTGCTCATCGCCGCGGCCGGAATCGTGGGGCTGATGCTCGCATGGCTGGCGGTGCAGAGTCTCAAACGCCGGAGCGATCCCGACGGCAAGGACGTGCTTTCGTGTGGAACGTGCGGTGCGCACTCCTGCGGCGGGTGCGCGCTCAACCCCGCGGACGGAAGTCCGCAACCCGGCTCCAGGTAATCAGGAGGAACGTCATGACCACGTCCGATCCCAAGTACCACATTCTCATCGACCGTGACCTGTGCGTGTCCGACAAGCTGTGCTGGGACAAGGCGCCCGACGTGTTCGAGTACGACGAGGACGACAAGCCCACCGTCGTGAACGAGAACACGAAGTGGCCGGACAACGTGCTGTGGGTGGCGAAGAACTGCCCGGTGCAGGCGGTGCGCATCATCGACGCCGCCACCGGCGAGCAGGTCTGGCCCCCGATCGAGAAGTAGCCGCCCCGAACACCGCGCCGAAATCAGTGGCCGGACGTCCCGGTCGCGTGACACTGCACGCACATGTCGCGCTTCTTGTCGAAGGGCAGCAGGTGCTCGTGATCCGCGGAATGAACCTCGTGACAACTGACACAGTTGAGCGCGGCGCCCGTGCGCGGATCCACGACGTCCTTCACCGGGTGCGTATGGATGTTCTCGATCTCGTGGCATCCCGCGCACAGCTCGTTGGCGCCCGCTCCGCGCAGCTTGTCCATGTTGTTCTCGTGGACGTCGTGGCACGCCTCGCAGCCCTCGTCGAGCGCTGCGTGGCGGAACTCCCGGGTGAGCATGCCGCGGTCGTGGCACTGGACGCAGGTTTCCTGGACGGAGGTGCGCACCAGCAGCCCGTCGTGCCCGGCGTGGGGCGAGTGGCAGTCGAGGCACACGCCGACATTGCCCGCCTCGTTGCCGGCACGGCCCGCGTTGTGTACGGTGGCGTATCCCTCGTGGCCATCGTGGCAATCCACGCATGTCGACCACGACTGCGCGGCCTTGCCGGCGCTGTCGTGGCAGGCGGTGCAGTCCTTGTCCGCGTAGGGCGGATGCCTGGTCGCATAGACCAGCCCGCTTCCCGCCGCTTTCGTGCTGTGCGGGTCGTGGCAGGTGGTGCACGCCTTGCCGGTCAGCGGCACCGGGCCGTGGGCAGCGGTCATGGCGCCGGTCCCCAGCTGGTGGCAGGACTTGCACAGCTCGCCCTGACCCATGGTGAGCATGTTGGGCTCGGTCGCCACGTGCGTCTCGTGACACTTCGAG
This sequence comes from Candidatus Krumholzibacteriia bacterium, assembly GCA_035762505.1. GTDB lineage: Bacteria > Krumholzibacteriota > Krumholzibacteriia > WVZY01 > JAKEHA01 > JAKEHA01. The sequence goes on along the minus strand of DASTOO010000377.1, from coordinate 417 downwards.
CATTCGCCGTTTGCGAAGGGCGTGTGCTGCGCGCGGTCGCCCGCGCGATCCTTCACCGACGCGTGGCAGCCGGCGCACAGATCCTTCTGCGCGGTCGCGAGGAACGGCGCGGCGGGGGCGTCGTGCGCCTTGTGGCACTCCTGGCAGCCCCCGGTTGCGATGGGCCGGTGCACCATCGCGGGCCGGTCGGTCTGTGCCGTCTTCAGGATGCCGTCGTGGCATCCGCTGCACAGCTTGTCGGGCCGGTTGAGCAGGTTCGCGTACGGCGACGAATGCGGCTCGTGGCAGTCCACGCAGGCCGAGCCCGTGACGTGCTGGTGTCCCGGGCCGGACTGCTTGTCGTCGTGACAGTCGAAGCACAGCGACTCGGACACGGCGCCCAGCTTCGCGAGACCGCCGGCGGTCGTCGTGATCTCG